>WREN01000048.1 GCA_009779295.1 Oscillospiraceae bacterium
CAATTCAAACCGTTCGTCGGTCATTTCATTTACGATTTGCATGGTAAACATAAAATTCGTGGCGAGATTTTTTAGTTTCATAAATCCATAACGTGCCGCAGACGTTTCCATTTCCTCCGGCATGGTGAAATAGAATAAATAAGGGCGTTCGTTGTCCGTACCCTTTTCCAACACAAACTCGTTTGTTTCCGCGTTGGGGTAGATGTGCCGCCAGTTGTCCTGTACGCAAGCACCGGCGTATAAGCCGACTGTGGTTATGTAAGCGAAAGCGGTTACTCCGCCGGTTTTGCAAACGCGTTTACATTCAGCGAATGCTAATTCCCGTTCTTCCGGCGGAAGATGATACATCGGACCGAAACAGAGGACTACGTCGAAACTACTGTCGGGAATGGTTTGTAAATTCAAAGCGTCACCGACTTGGCAGGAAACATTAGTGAGTGTGTTGTCAATTATTTTTTGTTTAAAGATTTCAATGTGCGGCGGGAACAAATCAACGCCGACGTATTCTCTGCACTTATCCGCGTAGTACATGCCGTAGTAACCCGTTGCGCAACCGATTTCAAGGACGCGGCTGTCGGGTGTGATGAATCCTTCCAGATGTTTTTTCGTGTAGTGAAACTCCAATGCGGAAGTGCGGGAATAGTTTTCCCTGCCGTCCTCAGCACTGCCTTCGCCGTAGCGCTTGATGATTTGCTCTTTATAGTTTGACATTATTTACCTCTCCATTCTCTTTTCAAAATCGCGTAGTATGCCAGATCGCCGCGAGTTCCGTCACGACGCTTTGCATGTTCGCGGAGCAAACCCTCTTGCGTCATGCCGTTCTTCTGCATTACCCTGCCTGACGCGGGGTTCTCCGTATCGTGCAAGCCGCAGACTTTGTTGGCGTTCAGTTCTTTGAACGCGAAACGAATCACTTCAGCGACGGCTTCGGTCATGATTCCCATGTTCCACCATTTCGAGCCGATGTTATAACCCAATTCAAAATGTTCTCGTTTGGTATCAATATCGTGGATTATAATATTGCCGATAACTGTTTGATTATATTCTATAACCCAATTGTAACATTCAAGATTATCATAATTTGCAATCCATTTTGTCAGCAATTCGCGTGTAAATTCTACAGATTCGTGTAAATCCCATGATAGAAATTTATTCACCTTTTGATCCGTCGCCCAATTCTCGAACATCGCCTGCGCGTCGTCTAACATGAACCGGCGCAGGGTTAAACGCGATGTGGTTAGAGTTACCGTGCCTTTGTGCGTGAGCATTATTCTCCCTCCTTGTACAGTTTGTATTGGTCGTACCAGAATGTTTCCTTGTAGCCGACCTTCTGATACACGCGGTTCGAGTACGGGTTCGCGCAGTCGGCGTACAGCGCACAGTATTTAAAGCCGTCGTCGAGAAGTTTCTGCGACAGGTGCGATACGCAAGCCGTGCTGTAACCTTTGCCGCGCAGATTCGGCGGCGTGTAGACCTGTGCGATTATAGCGCAATTAGAAACGCTTCTGTTGTGCGAAGCGAGCGAAACCGGATGACCGTCTACCCAAACGTAAGAGGTTCCGCGTTCAACCGCCCAATTCGCGTGTGCAATACCTTTTTCTAAATTGTATTCGCCGATTTTGCATGCCGGATCGAAGTCCGCTATCCAGTACGGCAGGTAAAACATATCGTCGCTGGTTACTTTGCGGAATGTGCCTTTAATCGGCGGAAGTTCGTTCACTTTTTCGAGAACGTAAAACACAAGGCTTTCGTTGCAATGATACTTCTTGCCGGAATGTTTGCAGAAGCTAAGGGCGAGTTCCTTCTCGGTCATGATGAAGTCAACGTCAATCTCATGCTCCGCAAGGGAACGTGTGAAAAAAGCGACGGCTTCATCGTTTCGGATGTTGTCGGTTTCGTACATCACCATCGGGAACGGCGCGGTGCGGATCGCCGTCAGGATAACGCTGCCGTCATCGTCCTTGACACTCGCCATAGTTTTGCCCGGACCGTCGCCGATATTTCTGAACAGCAGGTTGTTTTGGATTTCGTGGCGTTTTAGAATTTCCAACACGTCGTCGGAAAATTCCTGCGCGGTGGTGTAATGTGTGAATTTCATTATATTTTCCTCCTCATTCTGATTGTGGTTAATGGTTTGCCGCATTGTAATATTTTGGTTGAGCCGTCGGCGATGAAGCCGCATTTTTTGTAAAAATTGATCGAGTTTGTGTTGTCCGAAAACACCCAAACGGTCATTTGGGTTTTGTTTAGATTGCGTGCGATGTTAAGCGCAAACTCCATCGCAACTGTGCCGATACCTTGACGGAAGTAGTCGGGGTGGAGATATAAGCCGTGCAATTCGTATAATTCTTCGCCGACGTCGTCGTCCTGCGGCAGAGCGACGCACATGATTCCGACCGTTTTATTATCGGATTGGATAACGTATTGGGTTGTGTTTTCTTCGGTGATGATTCTTTGCCACAGCGCCGGACGACCGGCGTTCTTTTCACGGATGTAGTCGGCGGGGATGAAGCCATTGTAAGCGACTTCCCACGAGCGCATATGTACCTCCGCCATGTCGGGCGCGTCGGCGGGGATTGCGAGGCGGATGGTGATGTTGTTCATAATGTTTCCTCCTTTTTTATCCACTGGGTCATGCCGCAACCCCAATTGTCATTCGGACGTTTGACAAATCCGAATTTCTCGTAAAAACCCTCTTTATCTTTCGCAGACATGAGCGCGATTAACTTTTCCTGCCCCGGCGCGATGTTTTCGTCGATATACGCCATGATGCGCGACATTATCTCCCCACCAATTCCGTTACCCTGATAATCAGGGTGGACGATAACGTCGGCGATGTAAACGGTGTAACCATAGTCGGTGATGATACGCGCCGTACCGATCGCGCGCTCGCCGTCCCTGACGCAGACGATGAAAGCGGAATGTTCCAATCCTTTGATCGCCAGACCATTTTCAATTTCAATCCAGCCGACCGCCGCGCGCAACGCGTTGAATTCTTCCGGCGTGATGGTGTTTGTGTAAGTGATGTTCATAATCATAATTTATACTCCGTTTCTATAATTGATTCTTGTTGTTCTCCGATAATTTCTACCGAAATCTTTTTGACTGTTGTTTGAAATGTAGCGTTCATGTTTTTCAATTCTTCATATGCTTCCATTTGCTCAGCTACATTGCTTAAACGCCCAATCGTCATATGAGGAACATAAACTTTTTTCCCACGGTATTCTTGCAACAAGCCGTCATATAAACATTTGTTTAACTTTGAAATTTCGTCAACTCCCCCGGTTACGTTCAGGAAAATAAAATGACCGAACCGTCCTGATTCTTTGCTTGTTCCTTTCAATTCAATTTCAAACGGTTGTGTTTCACATAAAGTGCTGTGTAGATGTTCGTTAATTTGCTGAGTTGTTAATTCGCTCGTAAACGGAAATACAAGCGTGATGTGCGGTTTTACAAGTTCAGCGAGCGGGTCGTATTTTTTTCTGATACCTTCGATGATGTGCATATTCGAAAATTCGGGGAAGATCATAATACATCTCGTTAGTGGTAATTTAAGCTCAAAATACAGTTCCGCGAACTCGTTCTCGTTATAACTTTCAATCGGCTTGAACCCGTGCTTCTCCATCAAATGCCGCGAAGAATGCCGGTCGTAACGGGTATCGGCACGCACGATAGAATACCCCTGCATTCGCGTATAATCCAACGCATGCTTGAAAAGCAAATCTCCGTAACCCTTGCCCTGATGTTGCGGCAAAATATACAGCCGTTTCATTTCCGCAACGTTGTTTTCTTTGTCAATACATCGCACCGCTATCATACCAATTAATTCACCGTCCTCAAACAAGCACCAAAAACATTCGTATGCGTTTTCGATATTAAGAATATCCGAATGTCTGCCGTTCGGTTCATACTCCCATCCGAGTGTCTCAACGCAAGTCGTAAAACATTTCTCAACTGCCGTTTGCATAGTTTGATCATAAACTTTTAATTCTGTCACAAATATCCCTCCTAAAAATAAAAAATCGGTTAAAAGTTTTGCGGTAATACCGTTAGACTTTTAACCGTTGATTTTAATAATTAATATAATTATTTATGAATACAACAGCAAAAGCCCGTCGCCACATTCGGCTACGAGATATCTGCGTTGCATAATGATTGCGTTAAACATAACGAGCTTTTCCCTTTCATAAATATTGTTGATTATTATAACACTTGTTCATCATTTTGTCAATACTTTTGGGAAAATCATTTATAATTAATTTTTATCTTTACACACCATATTGATAAATGTTATAATGAAAATAAAAAAAGGGGTTGATATTTATGACAATTACAATAATTTTTACACTCAAATATAATATTAAGGAGAAAAGATTATGTTAAAAGATTTATATAAATATTTAAAACGTCCCGCCCTCTATGAGAGGACAACAACGAAATTCTGGAATGATCCGCATATCGCGAAATCAATGTTAGCGTCGCATTTAGAGCCTGATACAAACGGCGCGAGCCGCGAATTTGAATTTATGGATCGTTCGGTCGAGTGGATTCTGTCTCTGCCGTTACCCGAAAACGCACGTTTGCTTGACATCGGCTGCGGACCGGGTTTGTACACGATGCGGTTCGCCGAACGCGGACTATATTCCACGGGCTTGGACTTTTCCGAAAATTCCATAAACTACGCCCGCGAACATGATCCGAAAAGCGAGTACATTTTGCAGGATTACCTCGCGATGGATTTCGAGAACGCTTACGACATCATCACGCTGATCAGTTACGACTATGCCGCGTTGATTCCTGACGAACGTCACAATCTGCTTGCACGTGTGTATCGTGCGTTAAAACCCGGCGGTTTGTTTTTATTCGATGTGATGACACCAATATATGATAAAGGCAAAACCGACCGTACATATTGGGAAATGTATCCTAACGGAGGATTTATGAGTTCGAAACCGTATATGGTTTTGAACGCCGATAATTATTACGGTGACGTCGCCGCAGGCGCACGCATTGTATTGATTGAGGAAGATGACGTGCGGTGTTGGAATCTTTGGTTTTGTTACTTCACGAAGCAATCGCTGCTCGACGAAGTCAAACCGTTCGGCTTTACGGAATTTGGATTTTATGAAGATGTAGCAGGCAAACCTTATACGGAGGATTCACAGAGTATATGCGCAATACTGAAGAAATAAGCCGTAAAAACGGCATAATCGTTTCGCGGATAGGCGATTATGTTATGAAAAAGTTCGAGAATACCGCTGACAGACGCGAAATCCGCAACTATCAAATACTGCGCGAGCTTGGTGTGCCGACAATTCAAATCATTGACGCTACCGATGATACGCTGCTGATGGAGGATATTACAAAATCCGAAACGTGGCGGTTGGGACGGGATGAGGATATGTCTAACCCAAAAATCGCGCGGGCAATTGCCGTATGGTACAAGAAATTGCATGAGGCGGGGATTAACTTCCCCGCCCTGCATGAATTGTACGATGAAACCGACTTCATCACATTGGCGAACATGGATTTTATCGCAGAAAAGACAAATACGATCGGCAACCCTGTATGGGATTTGATTCGTGAACGTTTCGATGACATCCGCCGGATGATCGAAGTATTACCGCGCACGCTGACGTATAACGACTTTTACTGGAGTAATCTCGTCGTTGCTAAAGATGGAACATCCGCGATGATGTTCGATTTTCATTTACTCGGCAAGGGTTACGTTTACAGCGACGTACGCAATGTGACATATTCGCTCCGCGATGAAGCAATAAATGCATTTCTTGATGAATACGGAACTACGAATTTCGATGAGAAAACTGCCGACGCGATTATCGAACCGCTCTTTGGATTATATGTTGCGTGCGAACGCACACAATTCCCTGAATGGGCGGTGCCATCGTTAAATAAAATAAAAAGTGAGGAGTATTATGAATTACTTCGAAGATGAAAAATACTTAATCAACATGGTTTCGGCGGAGGACATCATCCGTTTCGGCTACGCTATTGGGCTGAACGAAACAAGCCGCGTGCTTGACTTGTGCTGTGGTTACGGCACGATGCTGAAACTATGGAATGAAATTTTCGGAATCAGCGGCGTCGGTGTTGACCGTGTTGAAGGGTTTATTGAAACAGGGCGTTCGCGTTTGCAGAATGAACGCATTAATTTAATCTGCGGCGACGTTTTACAATACGTTGATATAGAAAAGTACGACGTTGTCGTTTGCACGGAGTTATCGGCAGGACTGTTTTACAGTTTTGCAGAGGGAATCACTTTCCTTGAAAAATTTCTGAAACCGGGCGGCGTAATTGTATTCGGACGATTGTTTTCCGAGATACCGAATCCGCCGCAGGAATTGATCGACTTCGACGGTCCGATGCCTACACTGAGTGAAATTTACGATGAAGCAAAACAATGCGGGTATCTGATTATTTCCATGGCGAGCGGTAGCAACGCTTCATGGGAGCGATATATAATGCGGGGTAAACGTACGTCTGACATGACTTGGAATGACAAATGGCACAGAATTTATTACGATTACCGCCGGCCTTATGGGGGCTGGGCGTTATTCGGCATAGAAAAGTTATAATTTTACATTTAACCTATTGCATTTTTAAAATTTAGTGCTATAATAGATAAAGTCTATTGTTGCGCTAAATTTTTTTATAATTGAGAGAATAAATATGATTGAAAATATTATTAAAAAAATACTTGATTTTGACGCTATGGAACGCAAAATCCTTGCAGAATCGATTGAACGGAAAAATTCCATTGAAATCGAAATTGCAAAGAAACGTTCCGAGCTTAAACAATTATATATTGAATATGTTAATGATGAAATTGAATTGTTGAAAGAATCCGAAAGAGAAAACGTCGAGAGGATTCTTCGCGAAAAAGATGAACTGATTTCGATTCAGCTTGAAAAACTTAACAGCATTTATGAAGCAAACAAAGAAACCTGGATAGAAGAATTATTTAATAGGGTAGTAAATTAAAAATGAAAAACTATGCGGCGAACGCGATTTTGACGAAAGCCCGCGCGAAATACGGGAAGCGGGTCACTATAAATAACTATACCGCGATGATGTCGATGAGTAATGAAGCGGACGTCACTGCGTATTTGCAACGAGATTATAATTCAACAGATTTATTAAAGTTTGCGCGAGCTGTAGGCGAGGATTTTTACGAGTTTATTTTGCTGGAAGATGAAATGAATCGAAAATTAAAAGAGACAACTTCAAATTATACTGAAATTGAAACGCAATTGAAAAAAGAGTTGTACGAAAAGTTATTTGAAATTTTAAAGAAACTGCCAAAAGATGAACAAAAAGAACTCGGCGATTTGTTTAAACTTAAAATCGAAACAGAAAATATAGCGCGAATATACAGGGATAAGAAGTTTTATAAAACGGATGATACTTTATTACCATGCAGGAGATATTTAAAAAAGCCGCAGGTTCAATCGCTGCTTGACGCAAGAGATGAGTTGGAAGTTGCGGAATTGCTCAAAGGGACAATCTACGGGAAGTTTTTCGCCGAGATTGAATATTATACGATTGACGACCTCTTGAAGAAAATTTATCTCAAGAGTGTGCAGAGGAAAATGCACACTTCGCCGTATCCGTCGGTCGTGATGTATTGCTGTATAAAACTTTTTGAGTTTGAGGAAAAAAATATTATAAATATAACCCAGGGAGTAAAATATAAACTCAGTGTAGGAGAAATAAATAAATTATTAGTTTTGTAGGTGATGTGAGAATGGCTGTGTCAAAAATGAAAATGATAAAAATCGTCGGGCATAATATGCACCTTGACGACGTCATAGAAGTTTGCGCCGATTCAGAGTGTTACCATCCCGAAACCTCGGAGTCGATGCTGATTGTAAACGGTTATAAACATGTAAACGAAACGAATCCGTACAATAATTCATTTGTAAAACTGAAAGAAATTTTCAATATTTTAAATATCGAACCCGAAATAATCGAAACAAATTTAAAAGATAAAATATTTGACCTTGACGAAATTTCGCGTTATATTGACGAAATTAAAACGTCCATTTTAGAATTACGCGAGAAGAAAACAAAGTTAATCGGCGAAATCGAACATATCGAAATCTCGCTTGAGCAGTTCGAACATTTCCGCGGACTGAATATCGAGCTTGACAAACTGTTTCAATCCGAGTTTATTAAAGTAAGATTCGGGCGTATGCCTGCGCAGAGTTATACCGAACTCGCGGGATATGAAGATAACCCGAACGTTATGTTCTTTCCCTGGTCAAACGACGCGAATTATTATTGGGGAATGTATGTGGCGCCGAATCATTGCGGAGAAGAAATCGACAGACTTTTCGCGAGTTTATTTTTCGTAAGGATTCTTATCCCGAGCTCTTCCACCACGCCGGAACACGCGATTGAATTGTTAGATGAACAGTATGCCGAAACGAAAATCCAATTGAATGAACTTGAAAAATCGATGGCTGATATTATTGAGCGGGAAATCCAAAAATGTATAATACTATACTCAAAAATAAAATGGAAGTATGACATTTTCGAACTACGGAAATACAGCGTAAAGAATAAAAATTCATTTATGCAGATCGGATGGATTCCTGAAAACGAAACTAATAATATCGCCGATAAACTTGACGGGATAAAAGGCATTGAATACAGCATCGTTAATCCGAATCAAATGATAAATAAAGCAAGCCCGCCGACGAAATTAAAGAATCCGAAAATATTCCGTGCGTTTGAATATTATGTTGAGATGTACGGACTGCCGGGGTATAAAGAAGTTGACCCCACGATATTCGTGGCGATCACTTACACGATCTTTTTCGGAATCATGTTTGCGGATTTGGGACAGGGGATAATTCTTTCGATAGCGGGATGGTTAATGTACAAACTAAAAGGAATGGAACTCGGGAAAATCCTTGTTCCGTGCGGAATATCGGGAGCGGTATTCGGAACGATTTTCGGTTCGTTTTTCGGATCGGAAACCGCAATCAATGATTTTGAACGATTAGTCGGTTTTCAATTTGAATCAATCAACGTAATGAACTCCGCGATGGCGCTCTTGATACTGTCGATTGTTTTCGGGATGATTCTTATCGTTTTCGCCATGCTGATAAACGTATGTTCATTAATCAGGCAAAAGCAGACCGGTAAAGCAATATTTAGTCCGAGCGGAGTTTGCGGTATGTTAGTATACATTGCCATTATCGCCGCGATAGTTACTAATACCCCCATAATCCTGATTTTTACGGTTATACCTTTGCTTTGTTTGTTTTTAAGCGTTCCGTTCGTGAACCTAATCGACAACAAAGACGGTTGGAAAGTTGAAAAATGGAGCGATTATTTTCTTGAAAGTTTTTTTGAACTGTTTGAAACTATATTAAGTTACGCGACTAATACTGTTTCTTTTATGCGTATCGGAGCGTTCGCGCTGGTACACGCCGGAATGATGCTGGTATTTTTCTCGCTTGCGGAACTTGTCGGCGGCAGATTACCGGGGGCAATTATAATAATCTTCGGCAACATCCTTGTGGTAGTACTTGAAGGATTACTTGTCGGCGTGCAAGCGTTAAGGCTTGAGTTTTATGAAATGTTCAGCAGATTTTTCGAAGGAAACGGCCGAATTTTCTCACCTATAAATTTAAAAAAGAGGTAATAATATGATTAACATTTTCACATTTTTGATTCCGTTTATTTCTATATTCGCGGCTATTTACGCCGCATTGCGCACAATGCACAAGACGCACAAACCGAAAGTCGCTTTGAAACGGCATGTAATAGTGCTTGTTATGGTGTTTGTTCTGTGTTGCATATTTTCCGCTACTGTATATGCAGCAGATGATTCTACAGAAACCGAAACCGTTTCGGATCAAATCGGGCTTGCGCTTATCGGCGCGGGATTGAGCGTCGGGCTTGCGGGAATCGGCGGAGGGATCGCGTTGGCGGGCGGCGCGCCGGCTGCTATCGGGGCTATAAGCGAAGATCCGAAAGCGTTCGGTAAAGCGTTGGTATTCGTCGCTTTGGGCGAAGCGATAGCGCTTTACGGATTTCTTATTGCGTTCTTGATATTGATCAGATGAAACTATTTTTAATAAGTGATGATAATGACGCCCTTACCGGTATGCGTTTAGCCGGTATCGAAGGCGTATTGGCTACCCGAACGGACGAAGTTAAAGCGGCTGTTGAAACAGCGATTAACGATAAAGAAATCGGTATTTTGCTTATAACCGAAAGTCTTGCTGTGCGTTGTGTGGATTTGATTTTTGAGTATAAGCTAAATTTGAAACGCCATTTGATAGTGGAAATTCCAAGCAGAAATACTGTCCGTCATACAGATTCGATAACCCGATATGTGCGCGACGCTTTGGGCGTAAAAATATAGGAGGTGAGCGGTATGCAGCTTAAGCAGGAAGAAAAAGTAAAAAAATTCATTGACGCTATCGCTTCCGAAGCGGAAGAACGTCTTGCTGAGATACAACAGGAAGTCGACGCTTATATAGAAATCGAAATGGAAAAAGCGAAAAAAGAAATTGCCGCCGAAAGCGAATTGATATTCGCGAAACAAAAATCCAAAGTAAACCAGGATTTCAACATAGAGTTATCGCGCGGTTTGAAAGATAAGCGTATGCAGCTTTTTAAAAGGCGCGAAGAAATTACGGATGAAATTTTTAACGCAGCCGCGGAAAAAATTATAACATTTAAAATTTCGGATAATTATAACGCTTTCCTGACCCAAAGTGTCAATAAAGCGCAGAAAATATGCGGAGAAGATATGAAAATTCATATGATGGAAGAAGATAAAGATTTGTTAAACATTGAAACCGAAATAATTATTGACGATTCTATATCGCTCGGCGGATTTAAATTTGAAAATGCTGCTGGAACCGTTTTCGTCGACGATACTCTTGATGCAAAACTAATGTCTGAGAAGGAATGGTTCAAAATGCGCAGCGGGTTGATAATAACATGAATACTATATATGGGATTAACGGGCCTGTCGTCACCGTTAAAGGAACAAAAGATTTCGCTATGCAGGAAATGGTTTACGTAGGCAATGACCGCATGGTAGGCGAAGTTATTGAAATAGGCA
>WREN01000049.1 GCA_009779295.1 Oscillospiraceae bacterium
CGATTACAATCAACGCTTTATTCATTGAAAACATACCCCGTTCCCCAAACCGTTTTGATATACTGCGGCTCGTTCGGATTCTCCTCGATTTTCTCGCGCAGGTGACGTATATGCACATTCAACGTATTGTCGCCCGTGATTAAATCCTCCCATACCCTCCTGAATATCTCGTCTTTTGAAACAGTACGGTTTTTATTTTTCGCAAGATATGCGAGCAGTTTGTATTCCATAGTCTTCAACTCGATCTTTTGCTCGTTTACAAACACAGCCTTGCGTTCAAAATCGATGCGAAGATTGCCGCAAACAAGAGTATGCGTTTCTTCTTCGGAACTTGCATACCGCTTCAGCACGGCCTTCACTTTCGCGAGAAGTACGGCGAGCGAATACGGCTTCTGGATGTAATCGTCGCCGCCGATGTTGAGCGCTAACAGCATATCGTCGTTACTCGTCCGCGCGCTGATAAAGAGAATGGGCACGTTCGTCGTTTCACGCAATTGGCGGCACAAATCAAACCCCGATTGATTACCAAGATTTATATCCAGCAAAATCAAATCGGTTTCGTTATCGCGCAGGAAATTCCTGCACGACTTCGCATCAGCCGCCCAAAACGTTTTCACACCGAACATATTGAAATATTCACAGGTACTTTCCGACAACGCTTCCTCGTCATCGACAATCAAACAATCGTATTTCATTCTAAAACGGAAACTTCTCCTTCATATCAAATTTTCCGACAACCGAACCCTCAATTATCGGCTCGTTGTACGTCTCTACTTTGCCATGAATCGTTAGCGTTGCACCTTCGCAGACTTTCAAAGTGCAGTAATAGTTCAGCCAAAGTTCTTTCCCTTCCGGAATAGTAAGATCACTTGTGATTTCGTAAATACTTTCTTCTTTAGTCATCAAAAACGCATTAGTATATATCGTATATTCCGCTAAGTATGTACCGATTTCATCCGCGATGATGCCACTTATAGCAATTTCCGAACCCATTATTCTTTCCTCGCCTTCAATACGGCTATAAACGTTCAAACGTCCCTTAACGTTAATCATCCCTTTGTTAATTAATTTCTTTAGAACGCCGATTGAAGAATTAACGTTTAATGTTACTCCCTCTTCGATAATTAAATTATCCATTTGGATAAAATCTCGAATTTTCACGTCCATACTTTCCTTCACCGTTATATCTTTTACCATATCCCTTCCGGCTAAATAAAAATCTTCAAATGTGTAAACGTCGCGCGGCGTTTCGGAATCGATGACTGTAATGTCGCCGATAACCGTTCCGTTAATAACCGGCTCGTTGTAGGTTTCTAACTTGCCGTCGATTTTAACCGTCGCGCCTTCCCTGACTTTTAACGTGCAGTTGGCGTGCAGCCATAACGATTTCCCTTCCACAATAACTAAATCTTTGTCGATTGTCACGAAAGATTTCAAATCGTCGCGTTTCAGGAAGAACATCGTTTTTTCATAACCGCCTTCTTCTATGTTCAAATAAATAACCGAAGTATATATCGAATCCTCCGCCAGATATTCATTGAGTTCGTCGGTTTCAGGATCAATCAAACTAACGGGAGTATTAACGTTGCCTGTTCCGCCGATTGGCGCGTTCACGTAAACGTGTCCCGTGCCGTTTATCGTGCCGTTGTTGATGAAATTATTGAAAATCGTGAAGTCCGGCGAATTGACCGTCAGCGTAACGCCTTCATCGATTATTAAAATAGTGCTGATGTGCTGATTTACTTTAAAACTGCCGTTTATTATCATATCGGCTTTTATCGTTACTTTACCATGATGTCTATATGGTTTACCCGATTCGACATTTTGATGTGTTGCTTCGCAGAGTTCTTCGTATGTATAAACGTCGCGTTCGGCTTGATTGAATATATTGGATAATTCGCCGATAACTTTACCTTCTATTATTGGTTCTTGACTTGTTTCTAAAATGCCCTCGATCGTCAGCGTAACGCTTTCGTTTACTTTCAAAATGCATTGCATATCCATCCAAACCGCTTTCCCTTTCGGAATCAATAAATCGTTTTTGATTTCGATAACAACATTTTCGCTGTATCTGAAATTCAAATTCGTATAAAATGAATCCTCCGCTAAATATTTGCTGATTTCATCGGGTTCGATCCCGTATAACTCGACTCCCAGTCCTGTTGTAATTCTAACCCGTTCTTTTACCTTACCACTAATTACTTTCCCCGTACCTTCGATCGGATTATTAACGCCGATTCGACCCGTACCTTTTATTATACCGTAGTTAATCAATTTATTTTGAATGAAGAAATTACCGCAATCAACCGTAAACGCCACACCTTCGGCAACCGTCAGGTTAATTTCGTTCATTAAATAAAAATTATTGGAAATTTTATGTGTCATTCCGTTCTTATGGATAACTTCACTGTCAGGTATAATCATATCCGCTTTGACCGTTATATTTTGCACGCGTTCCTGCACGGCTTGTAACAATTCCTCGAAAGTATAAACGTCGCGCGGTACGGTTATATCTACAATCGGTTGAGGTTCGAACACCGGACCGTTTTCGAATCCGTCAAACTTCGGCGGCACAACAACGTCGGTGATTCCCCAGCCGTAAAGTTTACCATCCACGCCGAGGCACAGGATTTCGCAATAGCCGAACGCGACTTCGGTCACGGGCGGCAGATTGAACGGAATATCCATGATCGAGTAGCCGTCAACCATTTTCGCGTATTGCCCCCAGATGTACAGCTTGCCGTCGCCGTCGATCGCCGCGAAGTTTTCGCCGCCGGCGAAAATCTTTTTGATATTTGTCATTTCGGGTTTAGGTTTGTAACGTTTATTCAACTCCGAATGTTTTGCGTCGCCGTATACTTTACCGTCCGCGCCCAAACAGGCTATATCATAGTCCGTCGCCGCAATCGATATAAAATCAACGTCAGCCGCGGGAGGATTCGAAGAAAAGACACCCCATGTAAAGACGTTTCCTTCTTTGTTCAAAGCGGCGGTATTATACGCGCCCGCGGATATTTGCGTCACGAATCCCATATTCTTCGGAACATCTTCCTGACTTCCTTGATTAGTATTGCTATAACTGAAAACTTTTCCGCTTTCGGATAACGCCACCGTTTTGTAACTTGCAGCTATAACGGAAACCATCTTCGGTAAATTGTCGGGAATGTCTAACGCGCCGTAATCGGATTTACCCCATTTGTGGATTTTGCCGTTAAAGTCAAGCGCGGCTATATGACCGTAACCGATACCGAATTCTTGGATTGGCGGCAAATCGGCGGGAACGTCGCATTGCCCTGCCCAGTTATTGCCCCATATGTACATTTTGCCGTTTTCGTCAATCGCGCCGAAACATGAATTGTTTGCCACTATTTTCACAAATTTCGGGATTGATTCGATATCGTTGTAAGCCTTGCCGATGTTTTCCTCATTTTGCTTGCGGCGGTTAATAAATTCCTCGTCGCCGCACATATCGCAGAAAGGTAATGCTTTTTTGTTACTCATCTGTTTCTCTCCTTCTTTTAATTTAACAATAAATTCATCAAGCGCGGTCAAACGCATTTCGGACTTTTGTATTTCCATTTCGATTTCCTACTTTTTCGCGGCGATAAAATCGATCTTGCCGTTATCGTCCGAATCGTTTATCGCAAGAAACGTTTTGATTTCCATAAGCGTGAATCCGATTTCCTTCATCGTTTGAATTTGTTGCATTTGCTCCAATTTTTTCGCGCTGTAAATCCTGTAGCCGGTGAATGGATCAATGTAATCAGGCTTTAACAAACCGAGGTCGTCATAATAACGCAGCGTTCTGATCGTTGCGCTGCTTAGTTTCGCAAATTCGCCGATTTTCATTTTTCGGTTATAACCTCCTTCGATAAATTTATTATAAGCCCTTACGTTAAGGAGAGAGTCAAGAGAAATTATTTTTTTTACATTTGGTTCATATTTAGTATACTATAATTAATAAAAGTTCACAAGTTAGAAATTGTGAACTTTTATAACTTAGCAGTCATTATAAATAATAAATAAAATATTTACAATTTGTTTACATCATATGTTTTTTACAGTATGATATAATATTATATCATACTGTAAAACAATAAAGGAAGTAACATTATGTTTATGTCTTCAGCTAACCGTAAAGGACCTGTTTGCATAGTGATTGCATCCATATTATGGAGTTTCGGCGGAATTTGCATCAAATTTATACCATGGGGCGCGATGAGTATAATCGGTCTGCGCGCGTTTTTGGCGGTTGGTGTGTTTATCTTTTATCGCAGGAGCGTGAAAATAGACTTCACATTCGGAAACATTGTCACCGCGTTGTGTTTATCCGCTACGACAATCCTTTTTGTGTTTGCGAACAAACTTACGTCAGCCGCCGCGGCAATTCTATTGCAGTTCAGCGCGCCGATTTTCATAATATTGATCCAATTAATATTCTACAAAAAGAAACCGAAATTAAGCGAAACGATCGCGGTTTCCGTTACGATTTTCGGGATGTTGTTGTTTTTTGCCGACCGTTTGGACGGCGGCGCGTTGTTGGGAAATATTCTCGCTATCATTTCGGGATTAACTTTCGCGGGCGTTTTCGTGGGCAATCAAAAACCGGATACAAATCCCGAACAGGCGTTGTTTATGGGGTTTATTATTAATTCCGTAGTGGGATTGCCGTTTGTTTTCTTCCAAGTAACGGCGGAACCTGTTGCATGGGGTGCCGTTATCTTTTTGGGAATCGTTCAAGTGGGATTCGCATACGTATTCTTTTCCATCGGCATCAAAAATACGCCCGCGTTGCTCGCTTGCCTTATAACCGCTATGGAACCTATTTTGAATCCCGTATGGGTTGCTTTGGCGACGGGCGAAACGCCCGGTGTGTTTGCGGCGGTAGGCGGTATTGTAATTGTGATTACAGTTATTGGATATAATATTTGGGTCGAAAAAATGCAGAAAAAAGTTGACAAAATTTAAATTTTATGATACAATTCCATTAACAAGTTTCGACAGGAGGAAAAAAGATTATGAGTAAAAAAATTATCAAAATCATTGCAATTTCAATGGTACTCGTTCTTTGCGTATCTTTTATTTCAGGGTGTCAGTCACGAGAAGACACAATTTTAATAGGCGTTCTCGCTCCGCTTTCGGGTTCGGAGGCTGTCTACGGCAAAGACATGGTAAACTGTTACCAGCTTGCCGTTGACGAAATCAACGCCGCCGGCGGTGTATTGGGCAAAAAGCTGAAACTGTATACGGCGGATGACGGCTGCGACCCGAACATGGCGACCCAAGCCGCGGCGAAAGTTATTTCAAAAGGCGTGGATTTTGTGGTCGGAGGTTACGGCTCCAGCGCGATAATTCCGACTATGCAGTCGTTCTATGACGAAGGATTATTGCTTCTCATCTCCAACGCGAATTCCACGGATATTACAAAACAGGGCTTCAATCAATCGTTTATGATCAATAGCCCCGGAACGCACGCTGTCCAAGCTCTGACCGAGCTTTGCAAATCATTGGGCACAAAGAAAGTCGCGCTCATACATCAGGGCGACGCTTATACGAAGAATCTATCGGATATTTGTTCGGCGGAACTTCCGAAGAGCGGCTTTGAAATCGTAGCTGTTGAAGTTATGGACAAAGGCGCGCCCGACGTTTCCGCTATCGTAACGGCGATCCGCAATTCCGGCGCTGACTTCGTTTACTGGTGCGGGTATCACGCTGACGGTTCGAACGTTATCAAGCAGCTCCGTAACGGCGGTTATACCGGCGAGATTTGTGCCGGCGACGGTTCGGCTTCGGTTGATCTCATAACGGCTTGCGGCGAAAGCGGCGAAGGCGTTTATCTGACTTCACCGCCGATAGCTGAATTCACTAATGAAGCGGGAAAGAAATTCACGGAAGATTATGAAAAGAAGTTCAAAAATAAACCGGGCAATTACGCTTCGCTCAACTACGATACTATTTATATTCTGAAAGAAGCTATCGAACAAACCGGTACGCTTGAAATGGAAGCTATCCGCGATTATATTCAGGGTATCGAATTCAACGGGCTTTCGGGCGTTATCAAATTCACTCCCGACCGCGAACCGGAACTCTCGAACTTTATTATTTTGAAAATCACGAACGGAACGTTTGAATTAGTAAATCCGTAATGGAAATTACACCGGAAAGTATAAGAGAATTTGTTATAAATGAAATATTTGTTATACCGGAATTGTCGAATTATACGGATAACTTGAACGTCTATTTAACCGGCAGCAGAGCGACGGACGGTTACAGCGGCAAATCGGATATTGATTTGGATATTGTCTGCAAACAGGATATTTACGATAAAATTCGTTCTGTAATTCCTACGTTTTACAGTTTAGCGGATAGTAATTTCCGGTCTTACTTCGGCGATATTCGAATTCCGCATTTTTCGGTTTCTCCGCAGGAAAAAATATTGGCAAAATTAAAAAACTTCGACGAAGTGCATATGTGGATATGGGGTAATGCCAAACTTATAATCGATAACGGTATCTCATCTGTTTTCGATAAAAGTTTGTTTGTCTTTCCGCAGGATGTGCTGATTGAAAAATTGAAAAAAATTTACATGGATTTTTTATACAGCATAATCGACGCATATCCAAACTCTGATACATCAAACGATATGAAACATATAGCGGTTAATTCGATATATAATGCGTTACTCAGCATATATCGTTTCTCTTATTTAGCAGAAAAACAGCCGTTTCCGTATACGGAAAAACTGGTTACACATGTAAAAACGAAAAAGTTATACATGAAGTTTGCGGATACTTTTAAGGAAATATATATACTGCTTGAAAACATAAGCGGAGACGGCGCTTGGGAACGAATCGAAAAATGCCGGGGTATGCTTTGCTACGACGATAAATATGAGTGTTCGGATGAATTGGGAGAGTATATGGACAACGTCATGTTAGAAGCAGGTTGTGAAAAAGACTGGGTCGAAGCGGGGTATGATAATATCGACGATTATTTATTGTCCCCGCATAGCATTTATTAATATTTAGTTTTGGTGGTGTACACTGCATGTCCTTTTGGGAAGTCATCCTGCAGCAAATAATCAACGGTTTGATCCTCGGTTCATTCTACGCGTTGATTGCTTTGGGATATTCAATGGTTTACGGCATAATAAAGCTGTTAAATTTCGCGCACGGAGATATTTACATGACAGGCGCCTTCGCGTGCCTGTCTGTTTTCGGCGTGCTTTCGGGATTGATTCCGGGCTGGCCGGGAATTATTTTATCTATTGTCGCGGCGATGATTTTTTCCGGCTGCATAGGCTACCTTGCGCAGCGGTTCGCGTACCGTCCTTTATTGGGCGCGCCGAGGTTATCGCTTTTGATAACGGCGATTGGCGTTTCGCTTATCATTTACAACTCCGTTATGGTCGTAACCAACAGCCAGCCGTTGTTTTTCACGAGCGGTATCGACAACGCCGCCGGAATACAAATCGGCAACATAACGATAACATACATACAAATTATTTTGATTTCGGTTTCCGCGCTTTTAATGATTGGGCTAACTCTTTTCATCGGGCGCACGATGACAGGCAAAGCCATGCGCGCGATCTCGCTCGACAAGGAAACCTGCAAACTCATGGGAATCAACGTCAACAAAATCATCGGGCTGACGTTTATCATTGGGTCGGCGTTGGCGGCGATTGCAGGCGGGCTCGCGTGCGTTTACTACGGTAACGTGCAGTACAACATGGGCTATACGATCGGTATCAAAGCCTTCACCGCGGCGGTTATCGGAGGAATCGGCTCGATTCCGGGCGCGATGCTCGGCGGTCTGCTGCTCGGATTGCTTGAGGCTATTGGCACACAATTCTTGGGTTCTTCATGGAAAGACGTTTTTGCTTTCGGGCTTTTGATACTGATTCTGATACTTCGTCCTAACGGACTGCTCGGCAAGTCGGAAATCGAAAGGATGTAAATTATGAAACTGATTGATAAGATTTACGACCTTATGGACAATAAAAAATATAAGTACAGCACGTTTGCCGCGATGTTCGCGGTGATGGCGCTTCTTCCGTTATTTCTGGACAACTATATTTTGAACGTACTGTGGAACGCTATGTTCTACATGCTATTGGCGTTGGGATTGAACATCATCGTCGGGTACTGTGGCATGTGCGATCTGGGCTATGCCGCGAAATTCGCCATCGGCGCGTACATGACCGGAATCTTAATTAAATCCTTTAACTGGAATTTCTGGCTGACGATTCCTGTTTCTATTCTCGTTTCGATAATCGCCGCGATTCTTGTCGGCGCGCCTACGCTTAAACTGCGCAGCGACTATTTGGCGATAGTGACGCTTGGCTTCGCGGAAATCGTCCGCATTACCGCGCGCAATTTGGAGATAACCGGTTCCGCCGCCGGTATAAATTCGATTACCCGCCCTGATTTTTTCGGTATACATCTGACTAAAATCAGTCATTGGTATTACGTTTTTTTGATTTTGGTCGTTTTGTTTATTTTTATTTCAAGCC
The DNA here is from genome assembly GCA_009779295.1 of Oscillospiraceae bacterium. GTDB lineage: Bacteria > Bacillota > Clostridia > Oscillospirales > CAG-272 > WREN01. The sequence goes on from WREN01000049.1 coordinate 8,513, forward strand.
GGATTCGCAACTCGCGGTTCGGCCGCGCGCTTACGTACATCCGCGAGGATGAAGACGCGGCTCAAGCCATGGGAGTCAACACCACGCGCTACAAACTCTACGCGTATATTGTCGGCGCGGTTCTGGGCGGGATAACGGGTAGTTTCTTTGCCGTGAAGATGACTTCGATCTCGCCGGGTTCATTCGATTTCACGCAGTCCGCTAACATAATGTTAGCAGTTATTCTCGGCGGAATGGGAAAGATTCCGGGCGTTATCGCAGGAGCGGCGTTTTTCGCGATATTCCCTGAAGTGTTCCGCGACGTGCCGATCGTCGGCAACATGCGGATGCTGTTCTTCGGGATTCTGCTGATCGTCGTGATGATAACGCGGCCGCAGGGATTGTGGCCGGAGAGGAAACAGAGGAAGTAAATATGAATTTTTTACTCATAATTACTACATTAATAATTATTGGTGTGTTATATAAACCTGTCACCGTTCTTTTATATAGAATCATACCGAGTTTAACCGAAACGAAAAACGCAAAAGTGATATACAGAGAAATTTGGAAATACGGCGAATATAATAGTGCAGGCGAATATAATAGTGTGGGAGCGTTAAGTATTATCCCATCTGACAGATATTGCATTACTTTCGAGTTTGATGACCTTAAAGAAGTAACTCTTGAAGTGCCGGAAATAATATATAACAGACTACGTTTAGGTAATAAAGGCATACTTAAGTACCACGAAAAAACATTCGTAAAATTCAAAGTTATTGAGTGGTAAAAGCACATAGATAGTATTACTTGAGATGAATCGGAGGAAGTAACATGGATGTAAATTTTCTGGTAATTATTACAATGCTTGTTGTTATTGGCTTATTATACAAGCCTGTCTCCGTCCTTATATATAAAATCCTACCAATAGCATCAGACGCAAAGAACGCGAAAGTTATACACAAAGACATCTGGGGCGGCGGAGAATTTAAAAGCGCGCCTACCGGAAGAGGGATGAAGATGACCACATCTAACGGCTATCGTATGACTTTCGAGTTTGATGATCTTACAACTGTAACTCTTGTTGTACCGAAAAGAATTTATTACGGTCTAAGCGTGAACAGTAAAGGCTTATTAGACTATCACGGAAAAACATTCGTAAAATTCAAAGTTATTGAGGGAAAATAAAAAAAGGTGAAGGTATGTTTGAAATAATTAAAGTGTACAAACAAAATATTGATCCGTTGAGATTCATCGGCAAAAAATATGATAATGCCAACCGTATAAACGGAACATTCGAAGTAAAATCAAAATGGAGCGAATGGTTTCAAAACGGATGGTTCGAAACAATAGGAAATTCCGATTACATAGGATTGCTGCGTAACGGAGAAGGATTTCAATATTGGATAGGCATATTTGCGCCTGATAATACGGAAGTACCGGAAGGCTATGACTATATTGATTTCCCGAAAAGCGAGTTAGCCGTTTGTTGGGTTTATGGAAAAGAAGAATATGTGTCTATGAATGAGGGTATTGAAATATTTGAACAATGTAAGGAACGGCTTGAAAAAGAAGGAATATACCATGCTCATGATAAAGATGATATATGTTACGCTTTTGAGCGGTATGTCCGTCCCCGTTCCATAACGCCGGACGAAAATGGGCATATCATTCTTGACATTTGTTTCTTTATAGACTTTCAATATTAAAATTATATAAGGGAGAGTTGAAAATGTTTATTGACAATCTCGAAAATTGGATTGACGCTTCAATAATATATGCGGAAAGTAAAGAGGAAAATATATACTCTAAATTCTGTAAAGTTTTTGCCGATGAATATTTCAATGAACTTGACGGGTTTAAAATACTCGATGCCGGTTGTGGCGACGGTGAATATACGAAAATGTTTTTCCAAAAAGGAGCTGTCGCAACAGGATGTGACGGTTCGTATAAAGTGATTGAATTAGCTAAAACGAAATATCCGTTTTGTCAATTTGACATCGCAGACCTTTCCGCCCACTTGCCATATGAAGATAATTATTTTGATTTAGTATTCTCAAATCTTGTACTTATGGATATTGACCCGATTGATACGGTAATCAAAGAATTTTCGCGGGTATTAAAACCGCGGAGAAATCTTTTCTTTTCTATTATGCACCCTGTCTTTTATTTATCGGATTGGGAATTAAATGAGGAAGGTGTAATCATACATAAAATGGTTTCATCTTACCTTTCTCACAAATGCGTAGAACAAGCCTTCGGTACGCAGCCGGTTTTTCACTATCACAGACCAATTTCATTTTATTTAAATATATTATCTGAAAACGGTTTTATTTTATCGAAAATGCTTGAACCAAATGTGTATGAATCGAAACTGTACAAAGGTTCAAAAAAACCTGATATACCGTTATATTTATTTGTTGATTTAATTAAAGCATAATTCTACATTTTATTTTTAAAACTAATCTTAATTAAGGAACAAAAAACCATGCCACTAATGCAAATCACCAACCTGACGATGCGTTTCAGCGGTATCACCGCTATTGAAAATCTGAATTTCGAAATAGAAGAGGGTTCAATAACGTCTTTGATTGGTCCGAACGGCGCCGGA
>WREN01000050.1 GCA_009779295.1 Oscillospiraceae bacterium
AGTTGCGACGCAATGGACGGAAATGCTGACGACGTTATAAAAAATCTCGCACTATCAGCGGAATACGCTATAAAATTCATGACGCAAAGGGGTTTTCAAAGGACATCTTTCCTCGTCAACCGTACATCCCATGAAGACGGACATACAGGTTATCCAAACTCAAAGGATAACGAGTGCAAGTCGCGTTTAAATATGATGAAACGGGATATATTCGATTTTTGCAGAGAAGATGAAAGGTTCATAGAAATCGAGAGAAACCTAACAGAATACGCAAACTAAAAAGAAGAAGCGGTTAAAATTTAACCGCTTCTTTTATATAATCGTTTAATTCTTGTATCGGAATCCGCACCTGCTCCATCGAATCTCTGTCGCGGACGGTCACACAACCGTCGGTTTGCGAATCGAAGTCGTAAGTGATGCACAACGGCGTACCGATTTCGTCCTGTCGGCGGTAACGTTTGCCGATCGAGCCGGTTTCATCGTAATCGACCATATATTCTTTCGCAAGGGAAGAAAATATCTCGATTGCCTCAGGCGCGAGCTTCTTCGAAAGCGGAAGTATTGCCGCTTTAAACGGCGCTAACGTTGGATGCAAATGCAGTACGGTACGCAGATCGCCCTCTGTGACTTCTTCCTCATCGTACGCATCGCACAAAACTACAAGCGCAAGGCGGGTTGCGCCTATAGCCGGTTCGATGACATAGGGAACGTAGCGTTCGTTAGTTTCGGCGTCGAAATATTCTAATGTCTCGCCGGAATGTTCCGCATGCGCTTTCAAATCGAAGTCCGTACGGTCGGCAACGCCCCATAATTCGCCCCAGCCAAACGGGAACAAGTATTCGAAATCCGTCGTTGCTTTCGAATAATGCGACAATTCTTCGGGCGAATGGTCGCGCAGTTTTAAATTTTCGTCCTTAATACTGAGCGACAGCAAAAAGTTGTGACAAAAATCTTTCCAATATTTAAACCATTCCAAATCCTCGCCGGGCTTGCAGAAAAATTCCATTTCCATCTGTTCAAACTCGCGCGTGCGGAAAGTGAAGTTGCCAGGAGTAATTTCATTTCTAAACGATTTGCCTATCTGCGCGACGCCGAACGGAAGTTTTTTGCGCGTTGTACGCACGATGTTTTTGAAATTCACGAATATGCCCTGCGCCGTTTCAGGACGTAAATAAATTTGCGTCTGCGAATCTTCGGTCACGCCTTGGAACGTTTTAAACATCATGTTGAATTTGCGGATAGGTGTAAATTCCGATTTTCCGCAACCGGGGCAGGCGATTTTATTTTCCATTATAAACGCGGACATTTCATCATTCGTCATCGCTTCGACTCTAACGTCTGAGTTGTTCGCGAGAACCCATTCCTCAATCAGTTTATCGGCGCGGTGACGCATTTTGCACGATTTGCAATCTATGAGCGGGTCGTTGAAGTTGACGACATGCCCTGAACCTACCCATACTTCGGGATTCATAAGGATCGCGCTGTCGAGTCCTACGTTATAAGGCGATTCCTGCACGAATTTTTTCCACCACGCGCGCTTGACATTATTTAAAAGTTCCACGCCGAGCGGACCGTAATCCCAAGTGTTCGCTAAACCGCCGTATATTTCCGAACCGCTGTACACGAAACCTCGGTTTTTGCACAAAGCGACTATTTTATCCATTGTTTTTTCGATGTTGTTCATTTCTTAAACTCCTATTTGTAAATTCTGTATCTATTTAATGCTTCAGTTATATTCGGTGTAAAATATTCTCCGCTGCCGGATGATTTTGATTCGCCCGGATATGTGACGTCAACTATTTCGAATTTCGAGTACGCGAAAATTGTCTCGATATTTTCAGTAAGCGCCGCTTCGTTAAAATTAGTATCTATATATTGAACGCATTTACTGTAAATACTTACTGCGTTGCCAATATTGTCAGGGCTGGCCAATTTAGCGAGAATAGTTTTCGCGACTCCGAGCGCTACGGTCATACGCGTGACGTTTCCGTTTGCGTATGATCTGTACCGCAGCAATTGTAATAATTTATCTCCGTTAAGACTTTGCGTGCCTTTTTTTAAATTTATCTTATACCCTTCTGTCTTATCCTCATAGCTCATATCTATAGGCACGTCATACGTAATTTCGCCGATAGTATCTACGATTTTTTGGAAATTTTCAATTGAAATGGCGGCGTAATAATTTATTTTCAGTCCTGTGACGGCAGTAACTTTATCGGACAAAAATTTAATGTTTTTGTTTTTATACAATGAACCCAGTTGAATATCGACGCCGTCAACCTGAACGATCATATTTGACGGTATCGACGAGAAAATTATTTTCTTAGTAGTAGGATTGAATTGGATCAGTATTATAGAATCCGCCGTTTCCTCGCGCTCTTTTGCGGGGAATCCCGTTTCAGATTTGTTCGCTTCCGAAAGGTTGTAATCTTTAAAAATTGCAGGCTGATAATCCGTTCCTATAATCAACACCGTAAAAGTATTTCCGATTATAATAATATCGTCGGAATTCTCTTCGGTTTGTCCGTTATTTTCGCTTTCAGGATTATAATTATTGGATGTGTTATTTGTGTTTGAGCTATTATTGCTGTCAGGTCCGTCACCAAAACCAGGAACAATATTTTCTACCGCGTAACTTACAATAAGCCATGCTATACCGCCGAACATCAAACCCGCTACGCAAAACGTAATAATAAAATTTTTAATTACAGACAATACTTTCACCACCATTCTATTTATTAATTATATTATGAAATTCAAAACTTTTCAAGTATATTTTATAAAATACTTGTATATTTTATTGTTTTGTGATATAATATATCATGTTGACCGGCGCCCGTAGCTCAGGGGATAGAGCATCCGCCTCCTAAGCGGAGGGTCACGTGTTCGATTCACGTCGGGCGCGCCAATTGTCCCATAACCGAACCGTAATTTATGTCCTGGTCGGCTATGGGACTTCTTATGTATTTATCGCTTGCATTGCAGTAGATTTCCGTCATTTCATCGCAGCAATGTAAATTATCCATAAATTGTGGAATTACCTCGCTCTATCCTTCGTCACCCTGTCAATATCCCTCTCATTCTGGCGTTTCGCCATATCGTCGCGCTTGTCGTACAACTTCTTCCCCTTGCACAACCCAAGATTCACCTTCACGTGCGAATTCGAAAAATACAGCGACAGCGGCACCAGCGTATAACCCTGCTGCCCAATCAAACCGAACAACCTGCGGATTTCCTTCTTGTGCATGAGTAATTTCTTTTCACGAAGAGGTTCTCTGTTAAAAATATTGCCTTTCTCATACGGACTTATATGGATACCGCTCGCGAAAATTTCGCCGTTTTCGATTTTGCAATACGCATCCTTCAAATTCACGTTCCCGTTGCGGATCGATTTAACTTCCGTGCCGAACAATTGAATACCGGCTTCATACGTATCTTCGACGAAATAATCGTGATACGCTTTTTTATTTTGCACGATATATTTTTTCTCACCCATACAATCACCTCCGTTTTGAGATTATATCACAAAAATCACAGTTTGTCAATTAAAAAATTTTGATAGACTATTGAAAATTGTGACGTATTATGATATAATAAGACAATTTATTATTAGGAGTAGATTGTATGGTGAACATAGCAATATTGGGATTCGGTGTAATCGGCAACGGGGTAGCTGATATAATATCGCAGAATTACAATTTGATTAAACGACAAATTAACGATGATATTAATATAAAATACATCGTAGATATAAAAGATTTCACAGGACATCCGATGAAAAACAAAATTATTAGCGATTTCAATATTGTGTTGAACGACTCTGAAATATTAATCGTTGTAGAGATGATAGGCGGTTCGGCGCGGGCGTATGATTATTCAATCGCCGCTTTGAGGGCAGGGAAGAATGTCGTCACCTCTAACAAAGAAGTAGTCGTGAAATACGGTCACGAACTTATCAAAACCGCCAATGAAAACAACGTTCGTTATTTATTTGAAGCGAGCGTCGGCGGCGGCATACCGATAATCCGGCAGTTTACAACTTCATTCCTCGGTAACGATATTAACGAAATCGTCGGTATCCTAAACGGCACGACAAACTATATCCTCACGCAGATGTCAGAATACGGTAAATCAATGGAAGAAGCGTTGAAGGAAGCGCAACAAAAAGGTTACGCTGAAGCGAATCCCGAAGCGGACGTCAGCGGCATGGACACATGCCGGAAAATTTGCATACTCGCCGCGCTTGCGTTCGGAGTAATGATTCCGCCGGAAAACGTTGACGTTACTGGTATAAAAAATATCAAGAAAGCTGAGAAAGTTAAATTGCTCGGCAGAGCGAAAAAAATCAATGACAAGATACAAATTTCTGTTGCGCCTTATATTGTAAACAATAACAACCCTTTGGCGAATATAAATGACGTTTACAACGGAATATTAATTCGCGGAAGCGCGGGCGATATAATGTTTTACGGACAGGGCGCCGGCGCTATGCCTACCGCAAGCGCGGTTTTATCGGATATAATCGATATAATTTTAAACAAAAATTGTCAGCCTAAACAATCGGTTTGGATCGTGGATGACAGCGCTAAATATTATGAACCGGTATTAAAAGAAACGGAATTTGATTTAGGTTTAAGATTATAATCATAAAAGGCATATATTTTTGTTCCTGTCGGGAAAATATTTTAATAATATTATATTTTCTATTGACATATAAAATTTTATTAATTATAATAAAAGAGTAGAAGTATTTTTTTAAGGACCCTTTTATGAAAATTAATTTTAAAAAATATTTAAAAAATGAATGGAAAAGTATTCCGGATATTATACAAATGATTCATACGATGAATATCAAACGTATTTCATTTGTAGCTATCGGGCTTATTATATTTGAGTTAATAAATTTAATCAACAAGATATTTAATGAACATTTATATGTAATAATAGGTATAATTGTACTTTGTTTGATTAATATCATTTATGTTATAATAACTCAAACTTTGCACAAACAAATATTATCAAATAAGGTATTAACGAAAGTAGCTTTTCTGTCTTATTGGATATTTATAATAATATCGATGTCGCCTTTTTTAATATACGATATTATGTATAAATCGAATACACCGTTAAATATCACATTATTATGCGCATTGCTTATTGTTATCCCAATATTTGAACGTCTGGAATTATTTGTAATATTTTTAAGTCTTTTATCATTTAATATAATTCTTATGGTGATATATGAAGCGCCGATTAATTTTATAATTTATGTGATTGTTATTATCTTGGCTTCGTTATTCGTTTCAAATTTTGTGCAGTATCAGTATATCCATATGATTGTGCAACTCAATTTTGAAGTGCGTGTTGATTATCTTACCGGCATAATGAATGTCCGCGGAGGAATGGATAAAGTTCAAACCATTCTGGAATTGACAAAACGCCAGAATACGAGTATAGTTCTGTATATGATCGATATTGACTACTTTAAAAGTTATAACGATAAATATGGTCATTTATATGGAGACACCGTTTTAAAATCTGTAGCGAAGGCAATATCTACGACGTTTACCCGTATTTCTGACGTTGTATGCAGATATGGCGGGGAAGAATTTTTGGTATGCAGCGTAATTAAAAATTCGCATGAAGCGGAGATGATGGCAAATCAAATACAAAAAAACATCAGAAATTTAAATATCGACGCCCCGAATAAAACTATCTCGCCATACCTTACGGTTAGCGTTGGTTATGTAGTATATAACGCGCAATTCGATGATTATAAATCAGATACAAATATAAATACCTTGCTCGGAATAGCGGACACCGCTTTATATAAAGCAAAAAACAGCGGCCGCAATAAAGTTGAATCGTATATTATGCCTTTAATCAATCCTTAAGCGTTTGGAGCGATCCTACTGCCCGATACCATATATCCGTATGTGTTCGCGTATGTTACCATACCTTGGGCTCCGTTGAAACTTAAACGTTTTTCTTCTAATTCTTCGATTTTATCAAGTTTTCCGTTTAAATAATCCGTTATTTGTTCGATAGCCGATCTTATACGAATCAACGTTGAACCGTATCTCATATCAAGGACTTCCCATCCGAACGCTTTATTTATAGCGTACCAATTGGTTTTATGTACGGCGCGTAAATTTTCCATGCGTTTATACACTTCCGGAAGCGTTTCTTTAGCGTATCCTTCAAGCGAAACCTTGTCGCCGTCTTTATAACTCTGCGTTATTTTCAAGCCCAATTCGGATTTGATTTCCAATACCTCACAAAGCGCTTGCGCGTACTCAAATATCATATTGAACTCACCGTTGCGGTTTTTAGCCTGTTTGAATGTTTCTTTCAAACGGGCGTAATGTTTTTCAAGAGGTAAGTCCTTGATGTGGTAATCGAACATTCCGGCAAGAATATCCTGCCACACAAGATATTTACTCGGATTAGCATTGCTCGGATTATTTTCCGGAACTCCCGGAACTTCGTCGAGATATTTGACCGCCACGAAATCGTCGTATTTCGCGCCTGTGCAAAATTCGAAACGTTCGCGCAGTTTATCTGTATCTGAAACTTCGGAATATCCGTGTTCGGCAAACAATTGTAAGCCTAATAAATTCAAATAGACGTTGCTTTCCGTACCGTTATCGCCCCATATTGTGACAAAAACTTCTTTGATTCCTTTCTGTTTGCATGACGTCAAAGCCGGATTAGTTGAATTGAATGTCCGTCCCCAATTTATAGCCGGACCTGTCCATGTCCAGATACCGCCTGCGAATATCGGATCGGAACCGAATTCACGGTGTTTATCGATGAATTGCGTGTAGAAATCTTCTTTGTCGTGATAATAATCCCAGTAAATATATTGCATATTCTTCGGCATATTATCCAGAATCGTTTGCGTGAAAGCGGCGTTTAACTCATAATATCCGCCGTTCGCTACCGCACGGAAAAACATATCGCTCCACATCATAGGCTCAAGCCCGTACTTTTCGATGATGGGCATGATCATTTCCATGTGCTGGTTCATGATGTCGTACGGCGTTTTGTAACCGTTTTGCAGGAGGTAATTGCCTTGCCCGAGACGCCACGCTTCGTCCATTCCGACGTGTATGCGCTTCGTTCTGAACGGCGCGGACGCGGCTTTAATCATATGGTCGATAAACTCGTAAACTCTGTCGTTTCCTACGAGCAAAGTCGTTTCATCGTCAAACATCCCCCTGAATTCCGGCCAGCGCGACGCGTCCGGCAAATGCGCGAGGATTTGTATGCACGGAATCATTTCGATTCCCAGATTATATGCGTAATCGTCGAGTTCTTTGTAGTCGTCGTATGTATATTTGCCGCGCATATAACCGAAGTAAGGATGCTCCGGCACAACGTAACTGTCTTCGGTGTACAACATCAGCATGTTCAATCCCATAACGGACATCTTTCGCAGAATGTTTTTAACGCTTTTAACGTTTATAACGGAGTTGCCTTGAGAAACGTCAAACATCGCGCCGTTCATAGTGAATTGCGGGGTTTCGGTTATTTCGAAATTGTTATTCTTTTTACTTTGTTCCAAAAAGATTCCGAGTCCGCGGAAAAATTCGATACGGCTGCCGTATTTGATAGTACACGCCTTATTTTTACGTGCAACAAAAACGGCAGGCTCCAGTAATTGCACCGCCGTGATCTGGATCGCGTCTGCTGAATCGCTCAGAGTGAAGTTGTAATCGGTTTGTAGAATTTTTAGTCCTTCTGATAATTCGTTTAAATCACCTGTGAATGATAATTTCATATTTTTGCCTCCTTATTAATTATGATTTAATTATACTTGTAATATAAAAAAATGTCAATAACGGCTTGACATTTTTTTATATATGTGATACAATATAAAAAATTAAAATATGGAGTATTACCATGCTGCTATTCCTTCATCTGAATAAGGACGACGATCGATAGCACTTGCTTCCTATAAGTCGAATTACGGTTATGCCGTTCTCACATAGGTGCAAGTGCTTAAAGTGTTGCTCTTAGTGATGAATGGGATAGCTTTTTTATTTGTAATTTCTTTGAAAGGTTGTGATGGAATGCGGCATATAGATTATGTCGGAATGGATAATTTCCGTAATTCATAAATATAAAAAATTACGGAGGTTATTATTAATGATAAAAACAATAAAAGGAATAATTTACAAAATCCGCGAAATGTCGGGTTTCGCGTTTGTAATTTTGAAAACAAAAAGGGAATTAATACAATGCGTCTATTCGGAGGAGTATTCTCAATTCACGTTATCCGAAATTTGCGAAAACATGAGCGTTATTGTTACCGGCGAAGAACTCGCTGACGAACGCAGCCGCACCGGTTTCGAATTGAGGTTGGTATCGTTTGAGTGTTTGTCCAAACCGGAATACGAACCGCCTGTTGTGATCAACAACAAAGAAGTTGCTACATCGCTTGAAACTCTGCTCGATTACCGTCCTATCACAATGCGCAATGCTAAAGAATCCGCTATATTTCAAATCCAAGCCGGAATTTGTCGCGGATTCCGCAAATTCTTTGACGATAACGGCTTTACCGAAATCCATTCGCCGAAAATCGTGTTCAGCGGCGCAGAGGGCGGATCGAATATATTCAAACTCGATTACTTCGGCAGGGAAGCGTATCTCACGCAAAGCCCGCAGTTTTACAAGCAGATTATGGTAGGAATATTCGAGCGCGTGTATGAGATCGCACCGGTTTTCAGAGCGGAAAAGCATGACACTTCGCGGCATATCAACGAGTACACAAGCGTTGACTTCGAAATGGGTTTCATTGAAAGTTTCCGCGATCTCATGCAAACCGAAACGAGAATGCTCGCCGAAATACTCGAGTTTCTGCGCAAAAATTACGCCTCAGAGATTGCGTTATTGAAAGCTGATATACCAACGATTACGGAAATTCCGAAAGTAACGTTCGACGACGGTAAAGAGATGATTTCCAAAACGCGTGAAATCACAGACCCGTATGATTTTGAACCGGAAGAAGAGAAGTTGCTTTGCGAGATCATAAAAAAAGAAACCGATTGTGATTTCGTATTCGTGACGCATTACAAATCGTCTAAGCGTCCGTTCTATACAATGGAGAGTAAAGATAATCCCGAAGTCACAGAAAGTTTCGATTTGCTTTTCCGCGGTATGGAAATCACAACGGGAGGGCAACGAATCCACGATTATAACGCGCAGATTGCGAAAATGGAGGACCGTAGCATGAACGTTGAGGCGTTTTCAAGCTATCTTATGGCGCATAAATACGGATTGCCGCCGCATGGCGGTTTGGGATTGGGACTTGAACGGTTCACGGCGAAATTGCTGAACTTCAATAACGTACGTTACGCGACGATGTTCCCGAGAGATATTAATCGTCTGGAACCTTGACAACAATTAACGTGTGTGGTAAAATACACTCAAGAGGTGAATATACAATGTTAAAAATAACCAGTAATTGCGAATTTGATAGCATGAAAATTTGTGAATTATTCTTTCGATTGATGAGCGTGTGGCATAATATCGGCGAGGATATTATCAACTCGGAAATAACAATGATACACGACGATTCATTACCGGAAGAAGGTTTCCGTATTCAATCCGATGGCTGTAACGTGAAGGTTTCGGGTAACGGTCGGCGCGGTATATCGTATGGAATGGCTGCGCTCGCGAATCTATACGACGGCACGCGTTTTCCCGTTGCGGATATAACCGAATCGCCTGCGATGCCGTTCCGCGGCGTACAGATGTATATGCCGGGGATAAATGAATTGGAGGGGTTTTACCGTATCATCGACATGATGGTCATGATGCGTTACAACACATTGATTCTGGAAGTCGGCGGGGGCATGGAATACAAAAAGCATCCGGAAATAAATATCGGTTGGGAAAAATTCTGCAAGAATATCCTCGCGTTTCCCGGCGGACCGAATAATTTTCAGGGTTCGGATTCCTATTGGAAAGACAGTACGCATACGGAAATCGGCGGCGGAAGTTACTTACCGCAGGACACTGTCCGCAATTTCGTAGATTACGCCAAAGCATACGGAATCGACATCGTGCCTGAACTGCAAATGTTTTCCCATGCGTACTATATAACCACGGTGTACCCGCAGTTCGCGGAACGCGCGGAGGATCATTATCCCGACACAGTTTGTCCGCAGAATGAAGAAGCGTACAAGTTGTATTTTGAACTCGCCGACGAAGTATTAGATGTTTTCGGGTGCAATATGGTTTCAATCGGGCATGATGAAATCCGCGTGATCGGGAAGTGCGGTTTGTGCAAAGATAAAACGGGGCATGAATTACTGGCATACGAAATCAACCGTCTGCACGAGTTTTATCGAAGCCGCGGAGTACAGATCGCGATGTGGTGCGAAACGCTGCAAAAGATTGAATCTTATTTCACGCACAAATTCTTTGGCGGTATGGGCAGCAGCAGAACGAATAGTTTCGGCAGAGTTTGGGAAACGCCGGCGACATATGACGCTATCAAATATATTCCGAAAGATATATTGCTGTTGGATTGGCTGTACGGCTGGTCGTGGGAGTCGCAGGAAGTAGCGCAGCAATACGGATTCAAGCAGATTTTCGGTAATTTCCACGGCGAATACACGCGCGGTTGGAATCGACGCAAGAGTTCGCCATGCGTTATCGGCGGAGAAACGTCAGCATGGTGCAGTTCTGATGAATATACATTGGGTCATGACGGCATTTTAGGCGATTTTTGGTTTTCATCGATGATGCTCTGGAATAAGGATTACGATGAGGATCAGTACGAAATCTACCACAAAAAAATGCGTAAAGAATTGCCGCGTTTGAGAGAAGTTTTGCAGCACCGTCCGTCGCTTATGAGCAGTTACAAACCGGTGAAAACCGCGTTGATTTACGCAAACAGTGACGGCGAAAACAAAATCAACCGCGATGACTTACCGCAAATTTTCGAACAATTTGATTTGCCTGAGGAAATATCCGGCATACCGCTCGGCGAAAGTGAAGTTAATTTTAACGTCGGTATGAATGTGGATCGTTTGCTTTTTGTGCATACATCGTTGGGC
>WREN01000051.1 GCA_009779295.1 Oscillospiraceae bacterium
TCGCCTTCTCGCCGACCTGCGCCATATTGATGTAATCCGCGGCGATCTGCAAATCCTTCACCGCTTCCGACGAAACGCACGGCGGCGCTTTCTGTCCCGAAACAGCAAGCAGGAAATTCTTCGCTTGATTGCGCATTGCGCTGGTATTGGGCAATATCGGCGTATGTGACACGCTGTCCCAGCCTTTGCCCTCGTAAACCGTGACGTTGCCCGACAAATGCAGCGCAAGCGGCGCGGGCAAATCTATCCGCACAAATCCGCGCTCAAAGCACACCAGCGCGTGCTCGTGCCAATCTACCGAAGTGCTGTACGGCTCCAATTCCAGAATACAGTTCACGCCGCTTTCGCTTCTCGCTGAAAAGAAATGCTTGTCAGCGAACGTGAGCTGGTAATCCTCGCCCAGTAAGAACCGCATGAGGTTGACTTGATGGATGTAATAGTTCACAAACCAAATGGTTTTGTTGCGTTCGGCTGCGGTCATTCCATCAGGAGCGGGTTCGGGCGGAACCGGCCCGGGAGGTTCGTCGGTCATGTACGGCATGTCGCAGTCCTTGCGCCAGTCGCCGGGCGGCATCGAAATGCGGACGTATGTCATCTTACCCATTTCACCGCTTTGCTTCCATTTGTTGATGACACTCATGGCGTATTCGGTCGCGGGATCGGATCTTTTATGATAGCCGACCATGTGGATTTTGCCTGCATCTTTCGCGATTTGCGCGAGTTTCGCGCCGTTCTCCGGAAACACACACAGCGGCTTCTCCGTCATAACGTGCTTGCCCGCGCGCAGTACGTCCGGCACTAATACGACGTGGTTCTCGAAATACTGTATGCACACGACGGCATCGATTTCCTCGTCTGCGAGCAGTTCCCGGTAATCCGCGGTAACTTTCGGCACGTTGTACCAGTCCGCCAAATGCTGCGCCTGTCTGATTTTAACGTCGCAAAGCGTCACGATTTCACACAAATCCCGCAATTGCGCGTAATTCTGCAAATGCGCGAGCTGACCCATGTGCCCTACGCCGATGAATCCGATTTTTACTTTTTCTGACATTTTAATACTTCCTCTCTGTTACTAATTATTATAAAATTATAATCACTACACCTGCCGGTTTTGCCGTGATGAATTGAAAATCTCATTCGCTTCTGCCCAAGTTTCATTGCTAAAGAACACACCCGTTTCATTTTTCGATAATTTTATTTGGTGTGCGATTTCAAAAAGTATGCCGAAATAATCTTTTCCTGTCTTTAACGCAAGAAAAACCAAGTCCACCCAGATTTTGCCTTTTTCGTACATTGCGGAATTTTTAGCGTATTCGATAACGGATTCTATGTCGTATGTAACGCGCTTCTCTGTCACGGAATAGTCGTCGGTATCAACAATCGTGTACGGCGCGGCGGTATTGAAATCGAGCGGCTGTCCGCATGATCCCGGATTTATTATAAGTTTATCTCCGCAATAACCGTAACTCTGCAAATGATTATGTCCGAAAACGATAATTTTCGCGTCGATCTGATCGATTTGCGATTTGATTTCGTCGCTGTTAATACATTCGTTGAACTCCACCGAATATTGCTCTTTTGTGTACATTTTTTTGTGATATTTATAACTGTTGCAATTAAATTTTTGCGATATTCTCACAGTTTTCAAAAAGTGAATAGCGTAAAGTGAAATTTCGGGAATGTATAATTCTTCTTTTAAACCATCAAGAAAATCGAACGTTTCCGGAGTTAATTCTCTGAATGTCTGATACACCGCACCCATTTGATTGTACGTCCAGTTTGCCTGATCGTCGTTTTTTAACCATTGCAAATACACTTCTTTGTTGCCTTTGATTATGTACGCGTTGTGCAATTTCATCAGATAACGCGCCACTTCGTTCGAGTACGGTAAATCAAAAATATAATCTCCCGCGAACACAAACTTGTCAACATTGTTTGTAAGCGCGTCTTCGACTACATTTACGAGCGCGGGATAATTGCCGTGGATGTCTGAAATAATCGCTATACGCATACGCAATCAAACCCCATCTTCTCGGCGAAACATTCGATTTCGCCCGAAAAATCTCCCAAACCGAGCGCGGAATGATGTCCGGGCGCCTGCTGGCACCACTCGTTGAAAAAGATGTGAAACGGCTTGTCAATTTTGACGCGGCAATTTGGGTTGCCGATTTTCAAAATATCGCCGGGAACGATCTCGCCGACCGTGTAAATCAGCTTGAACGGCTTGTCCGTACCGAATTGTGAAATGTTCAGTATCGTGCAAATGCCTTCACGCATTTGGAAATTGATTCCGATTCCTTCGCCGGTTTTGCCGTGATGAACCGAAAGATGCTCCAACAACGGCTTGCCGACAGCCAAATCCACATTGGCAGGTCCGTCATGACCCGCTAAGAAAACGTTCGCGTTGAAATCCAGCGACATAAACTCCATAAACATTCCGCCGCCGCCGAGCATATTGAGAACCTTCATCGCCATGGCGGCTTTTATATCGCCTTCGGTTACGCCGGGGATTCCCATCGCCGAGAGCCGCGAAACCGCTAAAGCGGATTGCGCGCGGAGTTCGACGGTGGATTCTTTTTGTCCCCACCAGTAATAGCCGAACGCGTCGATTTTGTATTTGCGGATTATTTCGTCGAACGCGACCGCGATCTTCGCGGATTCGGTCAAATGTTCGTCCGTGACGGTGTCGTCAACCTCATAATACTGGCGAAACTCCGCATACATAGCTTCGATTTGTTCTTGAGTGACCTGCTTGTACGCTTCTTCGATTTCCTCAACCTCAGGACGGCAAAGCAATTGTCCCGTGGCGCGCATAATCCGGTGATCGTCCGTCGGCATATCGACCATGTTGGTGTAGGTGTTACCGATGACCGCGAAGCGGCACCGCGCGTAAGCCGCGGCTGCCGCCGCACCCATGCACGCGCTTTTGATTTCTTTCCAGAAACGCTCCTCACCGAAATGGCCGCTGACGACTTTGAACTTTTTGCCCATCGCAGTAAGCGCACAGGAATATTCGGGAATCCCGCACACGCCTTCGTGGTGGAGATAAATGTCCGTTCCGGCGTTCTTGAACTCGTAGACTGCGTCCTCATGGGCGTTGAGCAGACGAATCGGAACATTCACGGCTTTGATTACAGGTACGATCATCATGCCTGTCGTGTAGCCGAACGGGAAAATCAAGAGAATGTCGATGCCGTTGTTTTTAAATAGTTCCGCCGCTTCCGACGCGCTTTCGAAATCGTCGGCAAGCCCGGGCGATATAACGTCGCCGAATGATTCGAGCCGCGTCACGAGCGTGTTGTACATGCGCGTACCCATTTCTTTCAAACCCGGATATTGCCCCCAGTACATCTTGTGCCCCGTCGGCAGAAGCCCGATTTTCGGGCGTATTGTTGGTTTAAGCATGGTGTGAACCTCCTATATAATTATCCTCAGCGCGTTGTCTCTAAAAATCAACCGCCGCTCCTCTTTTGTTATTCGCGCCGCCAATACCGCGCCCATGATGTAATAATACGACTGCATCGGCGCGTCCGTGCCGAACACGACTTTCTCGGCGCCCGCTCCGCGCACCATCTTCTCCAGCACGCCGTTCAAACGCCCCGTATCGCACGTGTCGAGATACGCGTTGGGATAAGTTTTCGCGAGTTCGATGGCGAGATTGACTTGCCCCTGTATCGAATGACCCATGATAAATTTTATATTTTTGTATGTTTCGAGGATTCTCGCGATTTTATCGGCGGAATTGCACGACTCGCCGTTCATCGACACGCCCCATGTGTGCGAAAGTATAATCATTTTGTTCTCATCTGCATATTCCAAAGCGGGGCGGTACAAATCGCTTGTAACTTCCGTTCGGTGGTAGTCGGGTAACAGTTTGAATCCGACATAATTTTTCATCTCCGCTTTATTAAATCCGAACGCCGGATTCACTCCGTAATAACCGCGTATACGCGTGGGATATTTTTGCATGGCTTCCGTGATATGCTTGCGTTTGGTGCCGCCGTTGAACAAATCCTCGCACGGCGAGCAGATTATAAACTCAACACCGACTTCATCCATGAAACGTACCATCGAATCCGCATCGTGGTCGGGGTGATATAAACAGTATTGCAAACCCATGTGCGTGTGCATGTCGATGATTTGATAATCCAAAGTCCAATTGATCATAATCTCACCTCGCTTAGCAACCGTTCAAGGTTTTTGTGCGCGATGTTTTCTTTCGCGTCGTCGGAAATGTTTGCCCGCATTAGATGGTACATGCTGCACCCCATGCTGTTGGTGGGGAAGTTGCTGCCGAACAGCATCCGCTCGCTGCCGTAAGACGCGCAAATCTCCTCATAACCGCGCAGCATTCCGAAATCGCCCGTCTCAAAGTAGAAGTTTTTGTAAGTTTTCAATAAAGGATAAACGTATCTCGCGCTCGGCCAGATTCCGATGTTGCACAGTATAACTGTGAGGTATGGGAATTCTGTGAGTGTTGCGTAGACATATTCAAAACCTGCCTGCGGTTCGAGAAATAATGGGATTTTTAATTCGCATAATAGGTCGAGCTGTTCTTTCATCGTTACGCCGTTTAAGAAAAAGCGGTCTTTGTCGGGAAAGGCGCGCAACGCTTTTATTCCGTTTTTTTTCATAGCGGTAAAGAAAATTTCGGGGCGGTATTGCGTATCGGTTATGCACGGGAGCAAAGTCCACGATGGAATCAAACGTTCCTCGTGACCTTTTATTTCATCGAGTAAGAACTGATTCCCGTAAGTGGGGTCGAACTCGTACATCGTCGTGTGCCAGACGAGCGCTTTGCCAATTCCGGCGTGATCCATGTAATCGAGCAGGTTCGCCGCGTCGGGCGCGGTATCCACCTTCTCCAATACGATGAACCGCTCGTGGTTGACGACTTCGTGGTTGACCGTTTCCGTGCCGAAACGGACGTTAGCGTCGAAAAATTTCAATTATTTCAATCCTTTGCAATAAATTTTTTCGCTATTTCGAACAATTCATTGTAATTAACTTTTTCAAAATCCGTAGTATCGACGAAGATTTTTTGTCCGATTTCCACTTCGTCAAATTTGTATAAATCGGGCATATTGTTTACAAACCAATCTTTTTCAGGCAGTTTATGAATCCAATGACGCTCGCCGGAACTATCCCGTTCGACATACCGGGCAAACATAACACGGGGTTCGCCTTGTAAAATAAAGAAAAGACATTCACAATTATACTTATCAAGTAAGATTTGTATTTCATTTAATTCTTCTAAAACGAAAACGTTTTCGAGAATACAAACTTTCCCGGTTTGCAAAAACCGTTCGGCGATATGCAGCATAACGCGCACCGCAACATCGCTGCTACTCATCGCAATATCCATGGCAACTACGTTGTTTTCGCGTCGGAAAGCGTCGCAGATCGTTTCATCGATCGTATCTCTTTCAAAACACGGGACGTTCAATTCCCGAGACAACATACGCGCAAACGTAGATTTTCCCGCCGCACAATATCCGCCGACTAAAATAATTTTGTTTTTCAATTCGATTGCCTCCAACCATCAAATTTATTCGGATATTTCCAAGCAAAACTTTCGGCGGCTTTGTCCCAAATCTCATGAGGATAATCGGGCATTTCGTCTAAATATCCCATACTTTTGACATGCCTGAAAAACCGCCCGAATATAGAGTTTGAAACTCCCGTTTCCATCATCTCCATTAGAAGGCGCGACAATACCGGATTAACATCATAACAACCGGTGGAAATAAAATCTCTCCAAATCTGTTCTGTCGAATAAGTAAGCGCGCGGTGCGATACTTGTATGACACCGTCGTATATTTCAAGCATTGCGTATCGGGTTTCCGCAAGATTTACCCGCCCTTTAGGGTCGCCGACCGAACCGGGGTTTAATTTATATTTACTTCCGGATTTATGAAAGTAACTGTCGTGAGTATGACCGAACAAATGCAAACCATTTTCAGGACATTCCACCAATTCTTCCATGTGACCCATCATAATCTGTACGCCTTCTCTTTCTATGTGAAGCACACGGGGTAAAATACTGAAATCACGATTAATTCCGTAGTGTTTTGCACTCGGGTCTTCGAAATTACCCTGAAGACATATCACGTTATGTTCATCCAATAAATCGAGCGCCTTGTCAAGATATGGGAATAAACCCGTTTGGTCGCCGAGCGAATATATTTCATCCGCATTTTGGCGGAGAATGTCGTCGATAACTATTTTAAGCGCATAATAATTGCCGTGAATATCTGATAAAACCGCTATTTTCATAAAAACAAATACCTCACAAGATTTTCATGCAGGAGTGTCTTTTCATCAACCCCCGCTTCTCTCATCATCGGAACGATATTCTCAAACAGATGATTATACCCATTCCCGCCATAGGCGCGTAACAGCGACTTCAAGCAAACGTCGTTAGCGAGCAGGATTTGTTTCGCGTATCCGACGTTGCAGAGTTTCGCGAGCATTTCAACACGTGTTTGATCCTTTTCAAACGATCCACCCGCGAACGCACCTTCTTGCGGTTCGAACTCGAACTCCTTGCCGAAATCGTCGAACTCGATATATACGCCTAACTTCAAAAGATCTAACATCAAATCTTCGTTGAATGTTACATCCACGTGGCAGACGCATATCTTCTCCGGCGGCACGCCGTCGCTTAGTAGCAGTTGCGCCGCATGCAAGCCCGCGTCGCTCCACGGATAGGTGTGCAGCATGACGGGTAAGCCGCTTTCTTTATGGACGATTGCAGCGGCGTGTAACGAACGCTCCTCTATGGGGTAGATGATTTCACTTGTGCCGATTTCGCCGATAATTCCAATGTCGCCGTTGTTGATTTCACCGAGCATCCAATCAGCAATCTTTTCAATTGGCCAATTCGCATATTGCGGTGGAAGTGAATCGTGGACGAACAATCCGCAACCCGCAACGACCTGCACATTGGCGGCTTCGCTGATATAACGCAGTTTTTCGATGTCGCGCCCAAGACCGATTGAAGTGCAATCGACGAGTAAATCAACACCGGATTGTTTCAATTCGGCAACGGCTATTTGAACATCGTCCAGCACAAGATTCGAACGTATTACGTAAGGATTCTTGCGCAGCATTTCGATGTGTTCGCTCGTCACATCGCTGTAAAACAACTCCAAAGCCGTCTCGTCCGTAGGACGGACGGCTTCGTGCGTCATGTCGATGAGCAAATGCTCATGGATAAGGATTTTCTTAACTTCTTGGGCGGAAATTTTCCGCCCGCTAATTGTATTTATGGTTCTCATAGTAGCTGCGCATGTACGGGAACAATGTTTCCGCGCCGGTTTCGGTGATGACGAATCCTTCCTCAACCCTATTCGATCCGCCTGCAAGCCCGAACAAACTGATGTCCGTGTTGACGGTCATACCCGCTTCGAATACAGCTTCGGTGTTCTCGTTGGGGTAAGGACTTTCAGCTTCCGCGCATCCTGAACCGTGCAGCGGCGGATAAATGTCGTATTCTTCCAAACCTTCTTTGCGGAAATAATCGCGCACCGCTTTCACGAATTGATTCATCGGAAGACCCGCTTTGAGATACGGATAACCTGCCGCACTCGCGCCGATCAGCACGTCGATGACGCGCTTCGTCTCGGCGGAATAGTTGCCTACCGCGTAAGGAATTTCATATGTCGCGACGTAACCTTCGTATTGAACAGCCATCGCGCACATGATCATGTCGCCGTCCTCGATGATTTTGGTCGTCGGACGACCGATAATCTTCGCGCTGCGTTCACCCGAACCGAATACTGTGAAGATAATGCTTTCAGCGCCTGCCTGACGCGCCGCGCCTTCCGCGATACCCGCGGCGTAGAGTTCGGTCTTGCTGATAACGTCCGCTTCCATCATCGCGCGGTAACCTACTTCGGCTATCCGTGCCGCTTCACGAAGACACAAAACTTCGTTCGCGCTCTTTTTCGCGCGCAATTCAAAAATGATGGAGTTCGCGTCCACGATTTCGCAACCGAATGCTTCGCGCAGAGTTTTCAAAAGAGACTCTGACATCGCATCCATTCCGATAATTCCGAGTTTTTTGATATTACCCATTTCAGCGGAAAGTTTCTTGAAACTTGTGTATTTAGCATGCGGATATTCGATTTCATCCGGAACGGTGACGCACAGGAAGTCCGGAACAAGCCGAACATCTTCCCAGACGCTCATCTCGCGCGCGACTTGCTCACCTTCCGGCGCGCACAATAGGATAGGTTCGCTATCTTTGCCGAACAGCAGCGCTCCGCGCTCGAAAATCGGCCAGAAGTTGGAAACGTAGCGCAGATTCTCTTTGCGGTATTCGTCACCGTACACGAACATTGCGTCGATATTTTGTTTCGCCATGTGTGCGCGGAGTTTGTTGATTCTTTCTTTAAATTCTGATAGTGGTATTTTAATCATATTTTCAATTCTCCTTTATTCACTATGTCCCAGTAACGCTATATAAGCCAGATTCTTCTGGTTCACGTCCATGCGCCCGTACTGAACGATAACGTCAACGTCGCTCGTTATGCACAGCGAATACTGAACGTTTTGACCCAAGCCGACATCTTTAAGAAACTCATCGTGCGAATAGAACGCGCTTATCCGCTGTGCCGGCGCGAGGTACGGTATCCCCAAAACCGGATCGCGGTCTGAGAAATACACATCAATGACGCAATGTGCGTCCTGTGTGTTCGTGTTTAAAATCATAATGCACTCGTGTCCGATATAATTCGGGTCGCCGCCCTCTTTGAGCGGCGGTTTGTAGCCGTCTACAATGTACCAATTTTTCTTTCCTGCCATGTTAAAAATCTCCTTACTTAATTAATTTCATCAATCATTTTATCAATCGCACTCTGAACAACCGTAAGTCTGCTCGCTAAAAACGACGCGATACTCGAAGCCTGTCCCTGCGACAACTCGCTGGTAAGCGTGCCGACGAATCCGCCGAAGTTGAAAAGATTACCCGTGTCATAAGTGATGTTGCTGTAGATGTAGTCGAGCATGTCGATGGATTCGACGTCGCGGATCATTTTGCCTTTCAGGACGTTCTCGTAGAATGCAGGCAGAACGGTTTTGTTGCCTTCGTAAGTGAACGCTTCCAAGAATATCCCGGTGTTTTCAATATCCTGGATTGTCACCGGAATACACAGGATCGGCAGAAATATGCCCGACGTAGTTGACAGGTAATCCTTCTGATCCGAGTCATATTTCGGATAAGGTATCAACCCGAATTCCACGTCCATTTGCCGCAGCTCGCCGACTATATGTGTTGCCGCAAACAGGAACAGACATCTGTTGTCTCCGAAAATATAGCCGTCTTTACCCGCCATCGCGAACTTCCTCAGCGTATCGACGCTGTAAGTGTCGTTGAGCAGGACGTCGTTTATTCTCTGGATCTTAGTGATGTTAGCTTCCGATTCGATCGTTATCTGCGGCACACCTGCGGAATCAAGCTGCGCGATATTTACGCCGCAACCGTTTAGCATACCCATGACCGTATCGGAAGTATAATTTATACCCCACGAATCGTCGGCGTCCATTTTGCCGTCGCCGTTTATGTCGTTCGAAACCTCTTTCGCCATAGATGCGGCGCGGTTGATCGTCCAAATACCGTCTTTCACAAGCTCATACGGATTATCCAGATGAAAA
The DNA here is from genome assembly GCA_009779295.1 of Oscillospiraceae bacterium. Taxonomy (GTDB): domain Bacteria; phylum Bacillota; class Clostridia; order Oscillospirales; family CAG-272; genus WREN01. Next base: position 9,658 of record WREN01000051.1, read on the forward strand.
TCGACGATTATGGATTTATTGAAACAACAGATCCATGTAGCTAACATTTCATTCGTGGAGATATTGCCGACGATTCCGAAATGTTTCCCGCCGAGCGCGAGCGCGTCGTAGGCGTTTTTGTTCCACCACGGCTTTTCGAAGTCGACGTAAGGCATATCGTCCAGGTCGAGCAAGCTTCCGTTCGTGATGAGGTTCGCGAAGTTTGTGCCGCGAATGAGCGCGACGTCGTAGTCGGCGTCGTTCGCCATCACGGAGTTTTGCAGTTTTGTCACAGACGCTGCGGGATCGGCTTCGTCGATTTGGATTATCTTGCAGTTGTACTGATCCTCGACGCGCACTTTGCGCTCATAGGCCGCGTCGTTTACCACTTCACCGTTGAGCTCGCCAGGCGCGACGTCGATAACGTCGAGCGGGAAATGCGTCCACCACCCGGTGGTGAGAATTTTAAATTCCCGCCCGCCCATATTTCTCGCCGGAATGTCCGGTTTTATTTCCGGTGAAGTTGTAGATACAAAGGCGTCACCCGCGTCTGTCGGCGAACCGGAGTCGGAGAGAGGCGCGATCGTGCAGGAAAACAAGAATATTAACAACAGTATTAATAGTAATAACTTTTTCATATGATTATCTTCGAATCCCCCTCGGTTGTGGTCGTATCCCCTTTAAAAAAGGGATGTCAGCGCCAACAACGTTAGCGTTAGACAGGGGGGATTTCGTTACCCCTCCAATTCCACATCCAAAATCGTAACACCACCGGGTTGCAATTTCAATTCGAAGTTTTGTTTATTGACTGGATCACCGGTATATTTATGTGTGAGGTTGCCGCTCTTGTTTTCGATAAACCGCACGGGCAGAACAGGAAAGCTCGAAACGATCCGCACATCGGCGACCGGTTTGTTGATTGTCACGAACGCGTGACGGTAATGTTCGTTCACAGTGTTGAAAATATACAGTCTCCACGCGCCGTTTGTGAGTTTGTTCGCTATATACGGCATGTCGCACGTGATCATATCGCCTTGTGCTGCTTTGAGAAGCAACGCGATAGCGTCACGAAACCCGGTTGTCACTTTTACAAACGAAAGCGTGTCGATGAGCGTGTAGTAATGATCGCCTAAGTCTGCGGGTTCGGTATTCGCAGTACCGTCGTCAACGGACAGTAACGCTTCAATTTTATCGATAACTTCCCGACTTATATCCGCTCCGAACATGAACGCGGTCAACGGATGATTGCTGAAACGGTCGGTGATCTGAAATTTCGGTTGAATATTATAAGCTGTCAAGTCAAATCCGTCAGGAGCTGTGCAAACTACGCCGCCGTTTCTATAATTCGCGACGGCTTGTTTCTCTTCATCGGAAAGCATATCGAAATCGGGAACCAACAGCGTCCCGTGATAGTCCTCAA
>WREN01000052.1 GCA_009779295.1 Oscillospiraceae bacterium
CGATGATGTACGATAAAATCCACGGTATGAGCAAATCCATTATCGTTCCTATGAACTTAATCGTCAAACCGAGACTCATCGTAAACAAAAACGGTTTTAAATACATGAATATTTTTTTCATAATTTTTCCACCTTTATAAAAGGAAAAAACACCCCCGCCTGCAGGCGGACCCTCTTTACGAAAGAGGGCAAGGAAATAAACGTTCCAAGCCCTGTCCCTCTTTCGTAAAGAGGGTGGCGCCGCAGCGCCGGGTGTTTTTTCTTTATTCCAAATCCAAATAAATATTATACGTTTTTTCTATTGCCGTCAGCGACGACTCCATGACTTTTTCGTAATCGGACGCAAGCGGTATCCGTTTCCCGCTGTAAGCGGACGCCATGACGCCGAATAAACCGCCTAAACTTTCAGTGATTTCAAGCATGAACACTTTTGACCCGTAAATAATGTCGAGCATATCCTCGCTTTCGTTGTCGCGCATGTATTTTCGTTTCAGTACCACGTCGTAATACGCGGGCTTGAGGATATATTTAGACTCCACCGCCATCACTTCCATCACTATCGCGGTCCTTTCTTCATCCAATGTCGTTTTGGGAACGCATATCATATTTGTTCCGCCGTCCACATATTGTCTGTAATTCTCCTGTTCGCCTGAATATTTCGGAAACGGAATCATTCCGAAATCGCTTTCCATATCCCTGAATTCGCTGAGAATCAGCGTACCGGAAATAGTAAACAACATCAAATCCTGCGTAAATAATCCGCGCGCATACGCGTATCTGTTCGAATATCCCCCAATATTTTTAAACTCATCGATATTTATACAGGCATTTGTATCATATAACATATTAAAAATTTTTTCAATTATTATAAATGTTTGATCGTTCATAACGCTTATCTGCGGATAGCCGTCTTTATCGAGCTTCGTCAAAACCTGACCGCACCCAAGGAAAAAGAAATCGTGCATACCGCCTTCGCGGAATAATCCGAAACGGTCGCCCTCGTTGAACAAACCGTCGCCGTTCAGGTCATCATATACGCTTTTTGCCATCGCGGAAAAATTATCAAACGTCCAGTCATTTCCGTGTACATATTCATACGGCGACTTTAAATCATACATACCGACAAGTTTTTTATTGAAATACACGAAACGCGTACAGTTATTTACAAGCGTGCTTAAATCGCCCGAAATATAGTACACTTTATTCGCTATCCCGCACTGTTTGATAACGTTGCCGTCCCACCACGGATTGCCAAAATCCAGATATTTCATATTGTTCATATTTATTGTAAATCCGCCTTTTGCCAAGGCAACGCAATCCCCCCACGAACCGTAAACCAAATCATACGCGTATTCGCCGGAAGCGACCGCTTTCGATACAGCGCTGTATACGTCGGCGCTGTCGCTGTAAACAATCTCTATCTTCAATTGTTCTTCCAAAGCGCGGTTACGTTCGACGATAGCGTCATTGAATGCTTCACCGTTCATTTCGCTGACCCAAACGTCTTTTGTCTGGTAATACCCAAATCCATACGCTTCGCTCGTCCCCAATATTTTAAATTCCGCGTCGTCATATGTAATATCAGGCACGTCAGGGTATAAACGCTCCGAAGCCGTTTCGTTTATTGTTCCCGTATCGTCGCCCGGCTTATTATCATTTGTTTTATTTTCGCCGTCCCCGCACGCGAATACCGAAATCAACATTATAAATATCAGCGTAAAACAAAGAATTTTCTTCATCATAATAACACCCTTCTTTAAGATTATTTTATTATAACATCATTTTTTTAATATGTCAATTATTAATTTTACGCGTCCTGCTTTGTTTTTTAGGCGTTACCGCCACGGAAATGCTTGACATATATTGCTCCGGCTCGACAATAGTAATTTCGTCCAATAAGAACACAACAAACACAGGTCCCCTGAAAACGAGGTTATTTTCTCCGGCATATTCAGCCATTTTTTGAGGTAAATCTCCGAATTCTCCATAATATCCCTGATGATAGCCGACAAGGTATTTCCCGGCGGGGCGAATATTATTCCCAAGAGGGTCTAAAGAAAAATATCTGTCAGGCCGGTTAGGTTTCGTCAAAAATATACTCATATCGTCGTGATAACCGCCTACAGGGTACCGCAGGTTGATCCGCCGCTTATGAGCCGCCATACAAAAACGGATAAATTCCTCATAAAAAGTAGGATGATTTATAAAATCATAATCATTTAAATGTCCGAGAACATAATGGGTTTCATCGAGTTCCTCAACCCTGATAAGGCCGTTATGAGCCATAAGCCCCTTTTGAATATTCATGCGGTAAGTATGTATTATAGAATACGCCGTCCGCAATTCATATAACTGCCTGTCTAATTTTACCTCCTGCTGGCTCAGCAAATCGATCATTGCTTCCGGCGACCTGTCGATATTCATGTCTTTAATTTTAGACAGCGGAACGCCCAAATCAACAAGCACGTTGATATAATTCAATTTTATAATTTGAAACGGCGTGTAATACCGGTAATTATTTTCCCCGCGCGACGCGGCGGGCAGAAGCCCGATTTCATCATAATATCTCAGTGTGGATTGACTTACACCCGTAAACTCTGAAAATTTTTTGATTGACAATAAAGCTGATTCGTCCATATATACCTCCGGGACCATTAATTTTTATATTTATTATACCATAAAAACGAAAAACTTTCAAGATACTTTAAAGAAAACGTGATATTTAAATACCATTTTTTCTTAACAATGTATAAAAGTATATAAAAAGGTATAAATTTTATTTTTTTTGAGAATCCAAAATTTCTTTATATAGAACCATATTCCAAGATTTTATATACATTTTAATGACGAATTTTCACTTTTTTTCGAAAAAAATATTTAAAACCTATTGACCTTCGAGTAACTTTATCGTTTACAATATAATCAGAAAAAACAAAAGCAAACTATACCATATTAGTACAGTATAAGCAAAAAAGAAAGGGGTATTTTTAAATGAATGAAATATCATTTGCTGAACAAAAAAACGGATATGATAAAGACCAAGTCGATAACTATATCCTCAAACTTACAGGCGCATATCAAAGGACTTATGAGGAATATATTGCCACCTGTGAAAAATATAACACTTTGATGGAAGATTTCAAACAATTGGAAGAGGAGAAACAAATCGGAATAAATTCCAACGTAGTCTCAAAAGTTCTGATGGATTCGGAAAAACTGGCGCAGGACATCGTAGAAACGGCTTATAAAATAATTGCCAACGCATACACCGAAGAAGCAAGAATAGTTGAAAAGGCAAGAAGAAATTTCGAACAGGCAAATGAAAAAATCGAACAGGCAATGAGCGAAGCCCAAAAGTTTTTTACATTCCGTAACACGAAAGAATTAGGAGGACCATTGAATGAAATGCAAATCGCTACATGAACTTAACCTTGAATTCCAAATGGAAATTGACTTGTCAACAGATTATTGGACAATTATCAGCTTTCCGATGCTGGTTGAATTGTATCGTTCCAGTCAGAATTTGTCAAGGGTCGAAATGAACGGACTACGCCGCCCTTGACAAATCCTGCCCTCCACGATGAGCGGCGAACAGCAGATTTAAGCCAAATTATGCCATTGAGTTGGCGTTAAATAATCAAGGCTGCCATGAATCCTGATGTTGTTGTACCAGTTGACATAATCGAACCGGATCAATTATCCCTTTGTGATCTCGGATGATAACAATTACTATCTGCGTCGGGATTTATACGGAAATTACGCTTTGGCGGGAACAATATTTATGGATTACAGATGTTCCGGAGACTTTGACAGTTTCAATACTATAATTTACGGACATAATATGAATAACGGCAACATGTTCGGCGAACTCTCCAATTTTAAAGACGAGGAATTCTTCGATAAGAACAAATTTGCAACGATATACAGTAAAGACGAGAGCTACACGCTTGACTTCTTTGCGTATATGATTGTAAACGCGGACGATAAAATTATTTTTGACATATCCGCAGATCCGGTAAGATTCTTTAATTATGTAAAAAAATCCGCTCTCAATTACAGGGAGCCGGACAGAGATAAAAATGTAGTGGCGCTTTCCACATGTTCATCCCAATCCACGGAAAAAAGAATTGTTTTACTGGCAAATATTATAAAGAAATAAAGAAAAAAGGAGGAAAAAAATGACTATCGGTAAAAAACTTCAGAATCTGCGTTTAAAATCTAAAAAAACACTAAAAGAAATAAGTGAAATATTTAATATAACAATCAATACCGTATACAGATGGGAACATGAATTGACGATCCCCAGAAAACCTATATTGGAAAAAATGGCTAAATATTACCAAGTGCCGTTTGAATGGCTGCTTCCAAACGGTTCTCATGATGAAAGCAATGAGTGCGACGGCTGTACATTAAATTTTGAAAGCAATACCAAACAACAACTTTTGAATATGTATAAAAGGCTTTCAGATTATAATAAATATAAAGTATTAGGATATATCGAACGTTTATGCGTAGAAGAAATGGACGAAAATAAAAATAAATCAGCGGAATAATAAAAAATAAAATTGCAAGTGTTTAAATTTATGTTATGCACTTGTTTTTTTATTGGATCAACATCGCGTCACCGAAAGAAAAGAATCTGTATTTTTCTTTGACCGCCTCTTCGTAAGCCTTCAAAATCAATTCACGCGAGGAGAACGCGGAGACAAGCATAAGCAATGTGCTTTCCGGAAGATGGAAATTCGTAATCAGCGCGTCAACCGCTTTGAATTTATAACCCGGATAAATAAATATTCCGGTATCGCCGTACGCGGGAGTTATCCTGCCATTCTCATCCGCAACGCTTTCAATGACGCGGCAGGACGTAGTTCCTACCGCTATCAAACGTCCCGTGCGGTTGTTGATGATTTTTGCGCTTTCCCCGCTGAGTTCGAAATATTCCCCGTGCATGATATGTTCCGAAATTTTCTCCGCTTTGACCGGGCGGAACGTTCCCAAGCCTACATGCAACATGACCGGAACGATTTTCACGCCCATGTTCTTTATTTTTTCCATCAGTTCCACCGTGAAATGCAAGCCCGCCGTAGGAGCGGCGGCTGAACCTTCCTGCTTCGCGTATACGGTCTGGTAGCGTTCTTTGAACCGTTCGCCTGACGTTATATACGGCGGCAGCGGAACGTTTCCGATTGTTTCGAATACGTTATATAATTCAATGCCGGATTTGTTGAATTTTAGATAACGGTTACCGTCGTCTGTGATTTTTATCACTTCAGCTTTTACGCCGCCAAATTCAATTACAGTACCGGGTTTGGTTCTTTTGCCCGGGCGGATTATTGTTTCCCAGATGTCAACGCCGCGCTGCCGCAACAACAAAACTTCCAATTTGGTTCCTGTCTCTTCTTTCACTCCAAACAATCTCGCGGGTATGACTTTTGAATCGTTGATAACTAACACATCACCTTCGTGTAAATATTCGATGATGTCTTTGAATATTCTGTGTGCAAATGTTTCTGTCCCCCTGTCGATAATCATCAACCGCGACGAATCCCTCTCTTCAAGCGGAGATTGCGCGATAAGTTCGGGCGGCAGGTCGTAATAAAAATCTTTCGTTGTAAGATCCGTATCCGGTAATTTATTTTTGATCATTTAGTTTATAAACTCCTTGACATTTGTAAAATTTTGTGATATAATAATAATGGATAGAGGTTGCGGTATCGATTAGTATAAGCACGAGGGTTTCCGAACCCGATAAAGTTAGCGTTTATATGAGGCGCTGCCGCCGAAAGTAAAAAACGTTCGGAAAATTTTTACTTGGGTTGCCGGTAAATAACCGGCAAACTGTCATCAAAAATATTTTGATGGAGAGCTATCATGTAAAAATAAATATAACTACGATTATTTATATTTATATTATATTACATGTATAGCTGGTTTTTCAACCGGTTTTTTTATTTTTTATTAAAAAGGAGAGTATTAACATGACAAAACAGACAATATTCAAAGGTTCAGGCGTTGCGATTATAACGCCGTTCAAGAATGGATTGGTCGATTACGAATCCTTCGGGCGATTGATCGACTGGCAAATAGGCAACAAAACCGACGCTATTGTCATTTGCGGTACGACGGGCGAAAGTTCCACACTCACAGACGACGAGCATAAGGAGTGTATACAGTTCGCGGTCGAAAAAACGGCGGGACGCGTTCCGGTTATTGCGGGAACGGGTTCAAACGACACGGCTTACATGATCGATTTGTCCAAACACGCCTGCGAATCAGGCGCGGACGCGCTGCTGCTTGTAGCGCCGTACTACAACAAATCAAATCCGAAGGGGTTAATACATAACTTCCTTGCCGTCGCCGAAGCGACGGATAAGCCGATAATTCTGTACAACGTGCCGTCGCGTACCGGATGTAACATTCCGATTTCGGTCTACAAAGAATTGTCGAAACATGAGCGTATCGTCGCGGTCAAAGAAGCGAACGGCGATATCAAAGCAATCGTGGAGCTTGCCGCAACGTGCGGCGACTCGCTTGACATCTACAGCGGTAACGACGACCACGTCGTACCGATTCTTTCCGTCGGCGGTATAGGCGTGATTTCGACGACGGCGAATGTCGTGCCGAGAGAAATGCACGATATGGTCGATTTGTGGCTGAACGGTCAAGTCAAGGAAAGCGCGGCGATCCAATTGAAGTTGTTCGAGCTTATCAATAATCTGTTCATCGAAGTGAACCCTATACCCGTCAAAACGGCGATGGGGTTGATGGGATTCTGCACCGGCGAGGTAAGACTGCCGCTGTATGAGATGGATGAGGTGAACAAGGCGAAGCTGGTTAGTTCGATGCAAAAGTTGAATCTTCTATAAATTAAAATGTTAAAAATCAGCGTAGTGGGATGTACAGGCAAACTCGGAAAAGTTATAATAAAAAATATATTAAACGATTCCGAGTTAAAACTGACATCCTGCATAGGACGTAAGGGAAACCAATTTATTGGACAGGATATATCAGAAATTATTGGTGAGGAGTATAAAAATATTTCTATATCGGACGCGATTCAAATGACTGATGAATGTGATGTTTTTATTGATTGTACTAATGCGGAAAGTTTTATAAATCAAAATGCTGAACAGTATCTTCATAAATTTAAACCAGTTGTAATTGCAACAACAGGATTTTCTGATGATGATTTTATAAAAATCAAACAGTTAGCAAAACAAATGCCTATAATATATTCGGCAAACTATAGTATTGCATTATATAATTATATTGAATCATTAAAACTTGTTGTAAAAACCATTAACGAAAAGACTGATGTCCGTATTATTGAACTGCATCATAATCAAAAAAAAGATGCGCCAAGTGGTACTGCAAAAAAAATTCAAGAAGCTCTTTGCGAAGCTAACCCAAATCTGCAAAAAGATAATATTAATATTTCAAGCGTTCGCGGGGGAAACATTTTTGGGGAGCATAGGGTCGTTTTCGTAAATGAAAAAGATGAGATTTTAGAATATATCCATAAAGTTTTTTCACGGGAATCTTTTGCAGCAGGGATTATTCAAGCATCAAAATGGTTAAGTAAGCAACCTATAGGATATTATACTATGAATAATTTTATGAATTGATGTGGTGATAAACATGTATAAAATCGCAGTTTTCGGTTACGGTTATACAGGTAAAGCCGCCGTTGAAGCCGTCGAAGCGGCAGGCGATATGGAATTGTGCGGTATCGTAATGCGTTCGCAGTCGGTGAGCAAGCCGCAGGTTTCCGTGCCGGTGGCGGATGATATAGGCAAGTTGGATGTCAAACCGGACGCCGCCATTCTCTGCACTCCGACGCGCGTCATGCCTGAACTCGCGGAGATTTGCCTCGCGCAGGGAATCAACACCGTTGACAGCTTTGATATTCACGCTGATATATGGGATTATTATTCGCGTTTGGATATGATTGCTAAGAAGCATGGAAGCGTTGCGGTCGTCGCGGCGGGAATCGACCCCGGGTGTGATTCGGTTGTACGCGCGCTGTTTGAAGCCGTTGCGCCGGTCGGGAAGACGTTCACGAATTTCGGTCCCGGCATGAGCATGGGTCATACCGTTGTCGTCAAGGCGGTCGAAGGCGTGAAGAACGCGCTGTCACTGACGATTCCGCTCGGAACGAGTCTGCACCGACGCTTGGTGTATATCGAATTGCTCGACGGTTACGACTTCAATGAAGTTGTCGCGAAAATCAAAGCTGACCCGTATTCCGCAAACGACGAAACGCACGTCTATCTCGCGCAAGATGTGGATTCGCTGATTGACGTAGGTCACGCTTTCAACGTGACGCGCAAAGGCGTTTCAGGCAAAGCGCACAATCAACTCCTCGACTTCACGATGAAAGTGAACAATCCCGCGTTGACGGGACAGGTAATGATAGCGTGCGCGAGAGCAAGTTTCAAACAGCCGACGGGCGCGTATACGATGATCGAGCTGCCCGTGATCGATATGCTCGAAGGAAACAAAGAAGATATTATCAGAAGGATGGTCTGAAATGCAAAATATAATTCTATGCTCAACAGGTACATTTATACATACATGGAACGGGCGCGACCACACCCTCATTGAAAAATTCATGCCCAAACTTTTATATCAGGGTTTTGAAATATTCATGTTCGATTATTACGCGAATAATCCAAATGAGTATGATGACGTTGCGAAAACTGTTTTAGCCGCGAAAGAAAACGGCGCGGATTTCTCTTCCATGCACACGCAAAAGAGTATAGGCGAACTCATAAGCCGTAACGAAACCGGCGATATTGAAAACGCTTTGCGCCTGTTTGAATGGAATTGCGGATATGCCGTAAAATTCGGAGTCAAACTTCTCGTGCTTCATCTTTGGGGCGGTGCGCCGTCAGATAAACACATCGGCGTAAATATTAAAACGTTTGCGAAATTAAAAGAAATATCCGACAAATATAACCTGATTTTAACAGTTGAAAATATCGTGTGCAATACTTCTAAACCGCTCGCCCATATGAAAAAGCTGTGGGAAATATATCGCGGCGATATAAAATTTACAATCGACGTAAGGCAAGCTGAATTTCATAAGTCACTTATTGAAACGTGCGAAAGTTCATTTTTGTGGGACAACAACCTTGTTTCACATTTGCATATTGCCGATTTTGGCGGCGGATATATGGATTGGTCGCAGTTGAGAGTAATTACCGCTTTAGGGCAAGGCAACGTTGATTTCGATTATTTCTTTGGTTTTCTAAAATCAATAAATTATCAAGGTTCGATCGCTGTTGAAAGCGGTTACGGACAGGAAACGAGTTACGATGACATGATAAATGATTCGAATAAATCGTACAAATTTATAAAGGATGGTCTAACATGATAAACATACTACTGTCCGGCTGCAACGGACGCATGGGACGCGTAATAATAAACACGGTGAAAAATGATTCCAGATACCGGATTGCGGCCGGTATCGACATATACCAACCTGACGGACAAACATATGACAACTTCCCGATTTTCTACAAGTTATCAGATTTCTCAGGCGAGGCTGACGTGATTGTTGACTTCTCGCACCACACCGCGATAGCCAGCGTATTGAATTATGCGCTGAAGGAAAAACTTCCGGTTGTAATTGCCACCACCGGATATACTGACGAAGAGAAGACATTAATCAAAAATGCGGCAACATTGATTCCGATATTCCAGTCGCGGAACATGTCGCTGGGTATCAATCTCATTTCCGCGCTCGCGAAGAAAGCGGCAATGATTCTCGGTTCCGCTTACGACGTTGAGATAATCGAGAAGCACCACAACGCAAAGTTGGACGCGCCGAGCGGTACGGCTTTAATGCTTGCCGAAGCGTTGTCTGAAACACTGCCGTATGAACCGGTATACAAATACGAACGTCAATCCGAGCGTAAAATGCGCGAACCCAACGAAATCGGAATCCATTCAATCCGCGGCGGGACTATCGTCGGCGAACACGAAATAATATTTGCGGGAAAGGATGAAGTCGTGACAATATCGCACAGCGCCGCTTCAAGGGACGTCTTTGCGCACGGCGCTCTGCACGCCGTTAGATTCATTATCGATAAGCCGGCAGGTTTATATAACATGGATGATATTGTAAACGAGTTCGACCTTTAAACCTTTATGGAAAAAACTGAATTGTTCACGCGGCGCGCACTGATAACGCTGTTGATTCCGCTGTTTATCGAACAGTCTCTCGCTATGACTATAGGTATAGCTGATACAATCATGGTGTCGTCTGTGGGAGAAGCGGCGGTTTCAAGCGTGTCGCTTGTCGATAACATAAATCTGTTACTCAGCAATATATTCACAGCTCTCGCCTCAGGCGGAGCTGTTATTGTCGCCCAGTACATAGGGCGCGGCGACAGGGAAAACGCCAATACCGCCGCTAAACAATTAATATACGCGAGTATTATCCTCACCATCTTTATTACTGTCGTTTCCATAAGTTTTAATCAACAAATCCTAAGATTAATATTCGGGAAAATTGATGCGGACGTAATGACGAACGCTGAAATATATTACTACATAACCGCGGCGTCTTATCCTTTTTTAGCGTTGTATAACGCCGGGGCGGCATTGTTCCGGGTCATGCGCAACACGAAAGTTTCGATGTTCACTTCGATTATCATGAATATTATCAGCATAAGCGGCAACGCTATCACGATATTTATTTTCAAAATGGGCGTTACCGGAGCGGCCTTAACGACACTGTTGGCGAGAATAGTCGGCGCTGTTATTATTTTAATACTTATTACAAATAAAAGCAATACCGTTTTTGTAGAAAAAATATTCAAACCGCAAATAAATTTCAATATGATTAAAAAAATCCTGAATATCGGGATTCCGAACGGACTCGAAAACGGCATGTTTCAAATAGGCAAATTATTGGTTGCGGGAATTATAACAATTTTCGGC
>WREN01000053.1 GCA_009779295.1 Oscillospiraceae bacterium
TCTTTCTTCCCATTCTTTACTATCTTTTCCGTTCCGCACCTCTTGCATTTCATTTTCTTTCCCTCACTCGATCTGCTTTTTTCCTATTTTATCATTTCTTCATGAATTACGCAATACTGCCTATGAAATAAAATAATGAATTGGTACAATAGACTGGACAGGGTTTGATAACAGGCATTGTTCTGATACCTTGGAAATCCCCCTCATTTTTGCTCTCGTCAAACAATGCCGCGCCTTTTGATGAGAAAAATTTCCCTCGCACCATATCTGACGTTTTTTAATGAATCATGGAAAAAATGTTACATTAGCGGTGCGCATAGTTTTAAAATGATTTTGAGGATACGCATCAATATATTAGATTTAAAATCATCGATTGAAATTTGCCGGCAAACCGTTAATAATTCCAGGAAATCATCCCGTATTTGAAAAACTGATGCAGTATTGTGCAGCAGCGCGCCGCATTCAAAATGCAGATATAAACTCCTGAAATCTAAATTCGCGGTTCCGACAGTCGCGACCATATCGTCGGAAACGAAAATCTTTGAATGGATGAATCCGGGCGTGTATTCGTAAATTTTAACGCCGGAGTTTATCAATTGATTATAATATGAACGCGTCGTCAAATGAACGATTTTTTTATCCGGCACATGGGGAGTGATGATCCTCACGTCGATACCGCTCTTTGCTGCGAGACAAAGCGCGGATAAAATATTATCGTCGATTATCAGATACGGCGTAGTAATATACAAATATTTATCGGAGCGGTTTATAATTTGCATATAGACATGCTCGCCGACATTTTCGATATCGAGCGGACTGTCGTCGTAAGGCTGGACGAAACCGCTCACTGCCGAATAATCATATTCTCTTTCGAGTCGGAATAAATCATAATCTTCGTCGCTGGCGTTCAATGTATCCCACAATTGCAGGTACATGACCGTGAAACTCCAAACGGCGTCGCCTTTGATCAATATCCCAGCGTCTTTCCAATGACCGAACCTTTCTATCGCGTTGATGTATTCGTCGGCGATATTACTTCCGCCGGTAAACGCCGTAACACCGTCAATTACAACGATTTTCCTGTGGTCACGGTTGTTCTGCACCGTTGACCATATAGGATGGAACGGATTAAAAACCGTACATTTGATGTCGTGCTTATGCAGCATCTGTTTGAAATCGCCCGGAAGTTTGAGGAAACAGCCGACGTCGTCGTACATGACTCGAACGTCAACGCCGTGCGCGGCTTTTTCGACGAGAATTTCCAGAAGGGTATCCCACATATGCCCTTCTTCTATAATGAAAAACTCAATAAAAATATACTTTTCGGCCTTTTTTATTTCCTCTATCATATAAGCGTATTGCAATTCGCCGGTTGATAAAAATTCGGTGTACGTATTTTGATAAACCGGAAAACCTACTGTTTTTATGAGATAATCAGTTTGGGTGGCATATTCCGGACAATTATTTTCGAAATTTTCGCGTACTTCATCGTTTTGAACCAAGTATTCTTTGGCTTTCGCGGTATAAAAGTTCAAATTCTTTTTGAAATTCCTTGCGGACGACTGGAGTTTGAACACGAGATAAAACAATCCGCCGAACACAGGCAACGCCATTATAAACACGATCCACGTCACTTTATAACCGGGCTTATCAGGTTTATTTATTATATATAAGACAGCCAATACGCTTAAGATATTTAAAAGAACAGCCAATATTCTGCTGTTTGAAGAATTCCAAACAACAGTCAGCGCTAAAAATAAAAATTGTATTAAAAGGAGCAGTATAACAACAAAGCGCCGGCCAAACAAATATCTGATCCATTTATTGCGCATATATATCTCCAGTATTTATTTTTTATTTTAATTAACCCCATTTAAAATCTTCGATACGGATTTTTCGTCGAAATCAAGCATACTTGCCAGTATATAATTGCTTAGATACATGCCGTGTACCGTGAACGAATAATTTTTGCCTTTTTTTATTATATATCCTTCATTTTTGTAATTATCCATATATTTTCCGTAAAGTTTATCGAACTCAAGTCCGAATAACTCAAAAAATTTGTCGGTATTGATTCCCTCATTCAACCTCATCCTGAGCATAATGTATTCGCCGATCCGCTCGCTGACAGAAATTTCGTAGTATTCATCTATGATGTCAAAATCCTGATCGACATTTTTGAGGGCTTCAATATACATTTCCACATCGGTTTTGAATGAAAATCTGTAACCGTTATAATACGAGTGCGCCGAAGGTCCCAAACCGAGATAATCTTCGCAGTTCCAATATTTCAAATTGTGAAGGCATTGTTTGCCGGATTTGGAGAAATTACTGATTTCATATTGTTCATATCCCTGTAATTCCAGATATTTCACGGATTCAAAATACATATTGACTTCTTCGTCTTCTTCAGGGAGGTTAAGGCTGTCGATTATTTGCGCGAATGGAGTATTTTCTTCGATCTTCAAGCCGTAAAGCGATATATGCTCAGGTTCAAGCGCGCATATCCTCTCCAACGTTGTCCGCAGGCTTGAGGGCGTTTGCTCCGGTATCCCGAACATAACGTCGATATTGATATTCTCGAATCCCGCACGGCGCGCCGCTTCGTAACTATTCTCAAAATCCTCGAAATTATGTATCCTTGCGAGCGCCTGCAATTCATTGTCGCACGACGACTGCATCCCGAAACTTATCCGGTTGACCCCAGATTTAAACAATTTTTTAAATGTGGAATGATCCGCCGTTCCCGGATTGACTTCAATTGTGAATTCAGCGTCGGCGCTAACGTTAAAATTAAAATATATCCCGTCGATCAAATCAAGCAAATCGTTGCACGGCAGCGACGAAGGAGTGCCGCCGCCTATGTATATAGTATCGATTGTATACGGCTTAGCGCTTCGAGCGTAATCCTCCATATGCAGGAGAAGCGAATCTATATACAGCTTTTTAAATTTATCATTATAATCCGTAAGCGAATAAAAATCGCAGTAATGACATTTACTTTTGCAAAACGGAATATGGATATAAAGCCCTAATTTTTTGTTTATGGTTTCCATATGTTTACAATTCACCCCATTTTTTATTCATCAAGTTTCAACACCGACATAAACGTTTCCGGTGTAATTTCCACCGAACCCAATTGACGCATTTTCTTTTTACCTTCTTTTTGCTTCTCAAGTAATTTCTTTTTGCGAGTTATATCGCCGCCGTAACATTTCGCGAGAACGTCTTTGCGCAACGCTTTAACGGTTTCCCGCGCGATTATTTTTCCGCCGATAGCCGCTTGAATCGGCACTTCAAACAGTTGCCGCGATATGTTTTCTTTGAGTTTTTCCGCTATTTTACGACCGCGCGAATACGCTTTTTCTTCGTGAACGATAAACGACAGCGCGTCAACGAGGTCGCCGTTGAGCAGGATGTCAAGTTTCACGAGTTTGCTCGGTCTGTACTCAAACAGTTCATAATCAAGCGACGCGTAACCTTTGCTGCGGCTCTTTAACGCATCGAAAAAATCGTAGATGATTTCGTTGAGCGGCAGTTCGTAATGCAGTTCCGTGCGGTTGCTGTCGAGGTATTTCATATCCTTATGGATCCCCCTGCGTTCCTGACACAGCTCCATGATACTGCCGACGTATTCGACGGGTGTAAGAATGTTTGCTTTCACAATCGGTTCCGTCGCCGTTTCTATTTCGTCCGGCGAAGGATAGTGAACCGGATTGTCGATAAATATTGTTTCACCGTTGCGTTTGGTTATTTTGTAAATAACGCTCGGCGCGGTGGTGATCAAGTCCAAATTGAACTCGCGTTCGAGCCGTTGCTGGATGACTTCCATGTGGAGCAGTCCAAGGAATCCGCACCTGAATCCGAATCCCAGCGCCGCCGACGTTTCGGCTTCGAAAGATAAAGCCGCGTCGTTGAGCTGGAGTTTCTCCAAAGCGTCGCGCAAATCTCCGTACTTCGCGCCGTCTAAGGGATAGATACCGGAAAAAACCATCGGCACGACTTTCTTAAAACCGGGTAACGGAATTTTCAAGCCATTTTCCGCGGTGGTGATAGTATCGCCGACCCGCGTATCGCTGACATTCTTAATGCTCGCGGTCAAGTATCCGACATCGCCGGCGGAAAGTTTATCCGTGCGGTTGAGTCCGAACGGAGCCATCACTCCTACGTCAACGACTTGGAAGGTTTTATCTGTGTTCATCATAAGGATATTATCGCCCGGCTTGACAGTACCGTCGATGACTTTAATATATACGACGACGCCGAGGTACGAATCGTAGTACGAGTCGAAAATCAAACATTTGAGCGGCGCGTTTTCATCGCCGGATGGAGCGGGGATGTCTCTAACGATATGTTCGAGCACGCTTTCGATATTGAGCCCCAGTTTCGCGGAAACCGCGGGGCAATTCTCGGCGGGAATGCCGACAATATCCTCGATTTCCGTTCGGACGCGTTCGACATCGGCGGAAATCAAGTCGATTTTGTTTATTACCGGAACGATTTCGAGATCGTTTTCGATGGCGAGGTAAGCGTTGGCGAGCGTTTGGGCTTCAATGCCCTGCGTAGCGTCAACAACGAGCAGCGCGCCTTCGCACGCATTCAATGAGCGTGATACTTCATAGTTGAAGTCAACATGACCGGGCGTGTCGATTAAATTGAACGAATATGTTTCGCCGTCAGCGGCGGTATATTTAACGTTGACAGCCCGCGCTTTAATTGTAATGCCGCGTTCACGTTCGAGATCCATATTATCGAGTAACTGCTCTTCCATCTCGCGGCTTTCGACGGTGTGCGTCGTTTCAAGCAACCGATCAGCAAGCGTGGACTTGCCGTGGTCGATATGGGCGATTATGGAAAAGTTACGTATATGTGATTGTCTTTCAGACATTTTATCAATCCTTTTTGTTATTTATTATATTATAACATTTTTGATTTATATTGTCAATTATTAATTATTTATTGATTGAAATTTTACACAGTTTATGATATATTGGTAATAGAACGGAATCCCCCTGTCTGCTACGCAGACATCCCCCTTTAACAAGGGGGAGAAAGACAATTATATATTCGATCTTTCCCTCCTTTGTTAAAGGGGGATGTCACCCGCAGGTGACAAGGGGGATTCTATAAATAATAAGGAGTGCGAAAATAAAAATGGATAAAAAAGTTAGGATTGGTATAATAGGTTTCGGCGGTATTGCAAGGGGGGCGCACCTTCCTGGTTACAAAAAATGTGCGGACGAAGTAGAAATCACGGCTGTGTGCGATATTGACGATAACGCGCTTGCCGCCGCTGCAACTGCGTGTAATTTGCCGCAAGACCGTTTGTTTAAGAACTACAAAAATTTAATAGCGTGTGCTTTTGTGGACGCTGTAGACATCTGCACGCCGAATTATGTTCATTGCGAGATTGCCACCGATGCGGTAAATGCAGGTAAGCCGTTCAGCGTTGAGAAACCAGTGGGGATAAATTACGATGAAGTCCTCGCGCTTTATAACAAAGCGCAAAACGCCGGAATCCCCGCGTTCGTATGTTTCACATGGCGGTACAGGCAGTATATACGTTACATCAAGTCAATTATCGACAAAGGCGTAATCGGCAAGCTGTATCACGTTTACATCCGCTGTATTAAAGAAAGCGGGTTGTGGAAAGGTCGCAAACTTGAATGGCGGTTCGACAAAGACAAAGCGGGCAGCGGCGTTTTGGGCGATTTAGGCTCGCACATGATAGACATCACGCGATTCTTAGGCGAAGAATTCGAAAGCGTTTGCGCGAACAGCGGCACTATCGTGCCCACACGCCAGAAGATCGGCAGCGACGAAAACGGCAAAGCCGATTATGGCGAAGTAACCACCGACGACTGGTGTAACATCATCGGAATGTTGAAGAGCGGCGCAAGCGTAACTATCGCGCTGTCGAGGTGCGCGAACACCATTGAGGACTTGATTGAGTTTGAGCTATACGGCGAAAAAGGCGCAATCAAATACACATACATGAACGGTGCGCAGAGTATTGAATACAGCACGCCGGAAAACAAACGCCAAATTCTCGTTCCGCCGGAAAGTTTCAGCGCGAACCAATCGAAATCCTATATCGATTTGATAAACGGCAAAGTTGACGCGTACACATCGCAACTGATACACGGTTTGGAATGTCAGAAAGTAATCGACGCGGCGTTGAAATCAACCGTTACGGGAGGTTTCGTTAAAATTGATTAACACATACAATTGCAGTCCGGAAGAATTTTGGAAAAACAGCAGAATTCCGATACGCGTTCTCGAAACCGAAGCGGATATTTACGAAGACATCGCCGAAATAATGGTTGAAACAATAGTGAATAATCCGCGTGCGGTTTTCATTTGCCCTGTAGGTCCGATAAATCAATACCCGTTATTCGTCAACAAAGTGAACGAACGTAAAATAAATCTCAAAAACGTCTGGTTTTTCAATATGGATGAATATTTGGATGAACACGATGAGATTATTTCAATCGACAATCCGTTGAGCTTTCACAAAACTATGAATGATTTAGTTTATTCGAAAGTTGATTTTCCGCCCAATCAAAGATTATTTCCCATTCCCGATAAAGAACGCGCATTCGATCAATTGCTTGCGGACTTAGGTGACGCGGATTGCTGTTTAACCGGAGTTGGAATCAACGGACATTTGGCGTTTAACGAACCTCCGTCCGAAGCGGATTCAAATTCGCGGTGTCTTGATCTTGCGAGAGAAACGATAGTCAATAACGGCGCGAGAAAATACGGCGGCGCGCTCGATATTTTCCCTAAACGCTGCGTAACCGTCGGAATGAAACAGATTTTAAACTCAAAAGTGCTGAAAATCTATCTCTACAACGAATGGCAGTGGGGAATCATGCGGAAGATCGCGCTTGAGCCGGCATCGGAATCCGCGCCCGCGTCGTTCCTCCAAATCCACCCGAACAGCGAAATGGTAATAACGAAACATTTATTAAATTTTATGATAGGGGAGACAAAATAAAACAATGTACAATTCAATTAGACTCACAGGATTAGCGGCGGCGTTCGCGGACGGGCTTGGCGTCGAACGTCCGAAATTTGCCGAACCGCCTATTCCCGCGCTGGCAAACCTGATAGGAAAAGTTGATCGGATATTCTTATACAACCCCGACGGCTTAGGGTTGTGGCACTTGCAGAAGTATACCGAATGGTTCGCGCCGTTGCAAGCGCGGATACAGTTAGCATTGCCGTTAATTGGAGTTATGCCGACCGTAACTCCGGTGAACTTCGCGAGCATATACACCGGCGCTCCTCCGAAAGTACACGGAATCCAAACGTATGAACGACCGGTTATAAAAATCGATACCATCTTTGACGCTGTGATACGCGCGGGCAAAAAATGCGCGATTGTCACAAACGTTCATGTTTGCAGTATGTCGGAAATATTCCGCGAGCGCGAAATGGATTACTTCACATTCGGTTCTGAAGAATACGCTAATACATCCAAATCGGATTTATTGAAACTCGCTAACGAAAAAGCAATGCAATTGATTGGAGAAGATAAATATGATTTGTTGTGTGTATACAACGGGAATTACGACAGCGTGTCACATGCCACGTGGCCTGAATCGGAGGAATCGCTGGCGGCGATGCGAGATAACATAACCGCTTTCGCAGAATTTGCTGCGGCGACCGAAAAACATTGGGCGAAGCATAGAACGCTGATCGGTTTCGCGCCGGATCACGGTCATCACAGAGACGAAATCACCGGTAGGGGAACACACGGAACCGATTTGGAAGAAGACATAAACATCATTCACTTTTACGGTATACAGCCATGAAATTCGGAACGTTAGTAAGAATAAGCGATATAAGCGAAAGCGATGAAAAATTCAAAAAGTTGAAAGAACTGGGTTTTGATTCCTGCCAGTTGGTTTATAAACCGAAGGAGTATATTAAACAGGACGCGGAAACAATAAAAACCGCGGCTGAGAAATCGGGAATAGAAATCTCAGCGCAGTTCTGCGGTTTTTATGATACCGAAACGGTGTACGATTTATATTACGGTTTTCTCACAGCGGGATTGAATATCGAAGCGTATCGTTCGCAGCGATTGAATTATGTCCGCGAAGCCGCGGCGTTCGCGTCGTGGCTTGGGATTACCGATATAATAATCCATGGAGGTTTCATTCCGAACAATCCGTTTTCTCCGGAATACGCAAGTATGCTTGTTTCGATTGAAAAGTTATCGCAGCAATGCGGCAATTTCGGTTTGAACATTTTGTTCGAAACCGGAGCGGAAGCGCCTATAACATTACTACGGCTTATTGAGGATATTGGCAGAAATAATCTCTTCATCAATTTCGACCCCGCCAACATATTGATGTACGGCTACGGAAATCCGGTTGACGCGTTACACGTTTACGGCAAATACGTCCGCAATATCCACGGCAAAGACGGCATGCTTCCGACGAATCCGCGCAAGTTGGGAATTGAAAAACCCGCCGGAGAAGGCATGGTTGATTTTCCCGCAGTGTTCAAAATGTTGAAAATTTTAGGATATGACAGATATATAACCATAGAACGGGAAATAACCGGCGAACAGCAGATAAAAGATATAATAAAAGCGAAAAAATATTTTGAGATAGTATTAAATACTGTATAGAAAGCAGGGATCAATGATGTTGGCATACAAATTAAAAATCGGCGATACGGTCGGAATCGTTTCACCGAGTCATATAGCTTCGGTTGAAAGGTATGGAAGAATTATAGCGAAAATCAAATCTTTGGGATTCAACGTAAAAACCGGCGAAAACATATATAAAAGTACATACGGTTATCTTGCGAGCGAAGCGGAACGCGCGTATGATTTCAATAAAATGATTCTTGACGATACCGTTAAGATGATATTCTTCGGCGGCGGATCGGGCGCAATTGAATTGCTGCCGTATATTGATTATGCGGCGGTAAAAAGGAATCCGAAAATATTTTTGAGTTACAGCGACGGAACGTCAATATTGAACGCGATATATTCAAAAACCGGTTTGATAACATATTACGGTCAGACGCCCGGAGATTTTGAGGATTTGCGATATTATACTTATGAGCAGTTCGCTTCGCATTTTTTATTGGGTAATGCGGAAACGTTTGTGAGCAACAGCGAATGGTATTCATTATATGACGGAATCTGCGAGGGAACGCTTATCGGCGGTTACACATTAAATTTTGCGCTTTTGCTGAACAGTTGTTATTTCAAACTTCAAAATAAATATGTGTTATTTTTAGAAGACCACGAAAAATTCAACGATGTTGCTACTGTTAGTATGTTTCTTTCGCATATCGAACAAAACGAATTCATCAATAGGGTTTCCGGATTAATATTCGGGCACTATTCTGAAATTATCAATCAAGATTTAATGGAAAGGCTGAAAAGATTCGGCGCGAAGCATAATATACCCGTTGCGTATTGCGATGATTTCGGTCACGGCACAAACCACGCGATATTGCCCATCGGTAAAAATATTGTATTAAATACGATAGCGAAAACGTTGAAATTTGTTAATGAGGAGTAAAAAACTATGAAAAAATACTACGAACCGGAAAAAATCAAAGAAAATGTCTCACTCGAACCAATCCCCGACGAAGTGCGGATCCAATATCTGCGTCCCGGCGAATTATTACATATCTTAGAAAACTTCCCCGTAGCGTATCAGCCTGTCGGTACGCTTGAATGGCATGGACGGCAGAATCCGTTGGGCTGCGACGCGATAAAAGCAGAACGTTTGTGTATCGAAACCGCCAAAATAACCGGCGGAGCAGTCATGCCGCCGATTTATTTCGCGACTGACGCTTTCCGCGATCTCGGTCACGGCATGGGTTTAGGTATGGACGCTGAAGCGGGATTCCAATTGCCGGGTTCATTTTATAAAATGCCGAATGAATTGTTGAAAACATTCATTAAAACTGCTTGCGAGAATTATTTGGCGCGCGGATTCAAGCTCGTGATAATCGTTTCCGGTCATAACGCTATAGCCCAGCAGTATTTGTTCGACGAACTCTGCTACGAAACGGAAAACGTTTGCTTCACGATGGAGTATGCTGTTTTGGAACCGAACGATCCGCGGCGGCACTCCGACCACGCGGGGTTTTACGAGACGAGTATGATGATGTACCATACGGAAAGAGTCAACCTTCAAGCCAACGACGGTTGTGAGAATCCGGAATTGGCCGTGCATACAAAAAGACCGCTGAACGAATCGTCAGCGGAAGAGGGCGAAAAATATTTTCAACTTCAAGTAGAAGGTTTGAGCAAATTCGCGAAAAGCAGGCTTGACAAAATTTAAGGTTAAATTACCGTAAAGATAGTGTTGAAACTGTGCAATGTCGGTATAGTCAAATAACCGGATTCGCATAGATTTTCCATGATTTCCGCCATGCCGTCAATTTTTATCGCCGCGATCGCTTTGCAATGTTCTTTAATAGCGGCGGGCGCGTGATTTTCCATTATGCGCGTAACGGTGGGAATAACGTCTGCAAGCATTGCTGCGACTTCGGTTGTCGAATCATCGCATTGTTCACATAACTTATTGTATTGTGCCTCGGTAAAAACGGGGCACATTGATTTGTACGAGTCGCCGTCCTTCTCAATGAACATCCATTGGGTGTACTGAGCTATTACTTCAGGTATAAATTTATCGAATGTTTTATGCGCCGCCGCGAGTAGGAAGTCCGTGTATGATTGAATTGGACCTATACGCACCTGACAACTTTCAAGTAGTTTATAATTTGTTGCGTGAACCCATCCGTCATAGTATTCGCTTTTGGAATTTCCGTATATTCCATTGAATCGGCTTTTTGTATAATCGTAGTTTTGCCCCCAGAAATATCCTCTGCCTCCGAGCGGTAATAAAGGCA
>WREN01000054.1 GCA_009779295.1 Oscillospiraceae bacterium
ATAATATAGTAATATAAGTTGAAAAATGTCTGTGACCCAAAACATGAACGAAGGGTCTTACACCAAAGATTCTTCGCTTTGCTCAGAATGACGATCGGACACTTTTCTCTTATATGACTATACAACGATTTGGCGTTGTTGATCTATGAGATTATGACTACCGTCACCTTCGATAAAAATTAAACCGCTGATATATGTTTCGCCCGATTTATTATCATATATTGAATTATAGTAGTCAGAATTTGCAAGTATATCATCTACGAGTACTGCATATTTATCATACCAAGCACCGTTACCTTCGATTTTTACAATTTTTCGATCTTCAAACCAATCATCAGCAAATCCGGCATTTCCATCAACTTCGAGAATTTTATTCCAAATAACAATTTGTGCAATAGCTTTACTCTCCTTATTAGTTTCGATTGGACCAAAAGTATCATTAATATAATCGAGTGCGGCTACAAGAGATACTATATTAGGATCATCGAAATTATGGTTACTTCCGTCAAACAAATAACCGCCCAAAACTTGATGAGCTTCTAAATCCGCACAGAAAGAGGGCGCACTTTTTCCGTTTGGCAAAATCGTGTCAAATTTTTCAGTAGAAAGCTGTTGTCCGCTACCATCGGGTTTATAATAATCTGTACATTCAGTACCATCGTCAAAAATCAATTTTATATTCAATGCATATCCACCGGTATGCTGAATGCTATACCCATCATTGACGAAGTCACTGCTTACTGAACTTGTAATTTTACCGCCTGATAGATTCTGTACCATTCATATAATAGATAAACCATACGATTTCGCCGTTGTTGGGCGTTGTTATCGTTCAACGCTGCGCGGGACGGCATTTTTATTATGCTGTGCGACGCATAAACGACCTCTTTTATTATGGAGTTGGGGTTCTCCGCCGCGAAATTCACGTGCGCGATATTCGCGTTTTTCAGTCGCGTTGTTGCGTACAACGTGATTAGACGGTCTCTTTTGTTTATCGGAATCTGTCCGAGGGGAGTTGGGATTCTCCTTTTTCAGCCGCGCTGTGCCGTACAACGCAGACAAACGGCTTATACATTTTCCGGATACTGCCGGACGGGAGATTATAAGCGCTCCACTTCAGGCACATTTTTATATTGTCTTGGGGAAAGGGAATGTAACGTAACCCCTCCGGTCCGCAATCCCGACGTCATGCGCGGACCGATTAAGGTGAATGACCGATCATTCTGCTCGGGTCATCGATACCTCCTTTGCACTTTTGATATATAAAATTTTTTTCAAGTAATAAAATCATAAACATTCAGATAAACTCTTAAAATGTTATTTTACTCATTTAGAGTCATCAAAATGAAAAAACTCGCACCTCTTTAAAAAATATTTTTTTAAAATTTTTTCCTCATTAATATCTACATACATTATGTATAATACTACATAGGATGTCAATATCCTTTGAAAAAATATTTTAAGAAAATTTGCATTTTATGTATACAGGATATAGGATTTCGGGGTTTCAAAATTCCATTTTTACCGCGGATTTCCTCGGTATCCAGATTCTTCAGATTTTTATTATTTTTAACAGCCGGGACGGCGGCGGAGCCGGCGCTTGATACGAATAAATTGTATATTTTTCTACTTTGAATAACAGCGTCGCAAATTTAGTGAAAAATTTACAAAAATTCGATGGATTTTGTTATTCTTTTGCGGTAAAATTATAAAAAAGGAGATGACCAAAAATGATTAAATTTGGCGTAGCAAAAGATATAGTTACTCCGGCGGAACGGACTACCGTTATGGGTTGGGGTACGGAATTCGGCAAATATTTTGAAAATATCCATGACGATTTATATGTGCGCGCTCTAATCTTACAGGATGCTGCGGATAATAAAGTAATACTTGTCACAATGGATTTGCTTTTCCACGACGACACCTTGCCGGACGCTTTGCGCGATTACATTGAGGACAAATACAAAATCGACCGCAACTGTTTGCATGTCAGCTATACTCACACGCATAACGGCCCGGTCTTGAAGGGTTATGATTTTACATATTACAGCGAAAGTTATGAAGCGTTCCTGTTCGACAGAGTATGCCGTTGTATCGACCGCGCTTTAATCAACATGCGCGAAGGGATTTTGGAATACGGAAGCGTTGCCGGCGAATGGAACATGAGCCGCCGCTGTATGGTTGACGGGGTTATGAATTTCCTGCCGAATCCCGACGGTAACGTCGATAAGAACATATACATGCTGAAGTGCAGCGATACGAACGGGAAAATGCGCGCGCTCCTCATGAATTACTCCTGCCATCCGTCAAATTTAGAAGCAAACGTGACGTTACAATTATCCGCGGAATATCCGGGACGGCTTTGCCAGCGCATTGAAGGAAACCATTACGGCTGTACGGCGCTGTTTTTCCAAGGGTGCGGCGGCGATTCTAAATTGAAGCAGGGTATGAAAAGTTCGAGGTTCCAGCAAATCAGCCACGACGAGTGCGACGAAGTCGCGGGCGCGATGGCGACCCGCGTCAACCAATCACTCGTGCGCGGAGATTTCAAAAAGCTGGACGTATGCCTGAAAAGCAAAGTTTTCAAAATCCCGCTTCCGCTTGAAATATACACGAAATCGTACTATCAAAAAATAGCCGACAATAACGATGTAAAATCGTTTTATCACATTTACGCGAAATATTCGGTTACAAATTATGACACCCTGCCGGACACGCTCATGCTCAACTGCGGCGCGGTACAGATTACTCCGGATTTGTATATCTTCTCAATGGGCGGCGAACCGAGTTACGACGTGAAGCGCGTGTTACAGGATATGATGGGCGAAAAAGTTGTCATGTTCTTCGGTTACAGCGACGCGATCGCTTACATTCCGAGCGACAAGATGATAGCGGAAGGCGGCTACGAAGCGGACGGCTCCGTATATGAGTACCGCTTGAAAGGGCGTATCGCGCCCGGCGTGGATGAATTGTACACTTCATATTTCAAATGCGTAATAGGAGAGTTTAATTAAAATGACGAACCGCGAACGAGTTTTAAAAGCGTTGCGCCGTGAACCCGTTGACTATATTCCGTTCGTCGGCAGGTTCAATCCGCTCACGCCCGTCCAGAGAAACGGAGTTTGGAATTTCCCATGGCCGCAGGACGATACTGACGCTATGCTAACATACGTTACCGAAAAACTGGGCATAACGCATTACGCCAACTTTGGTATCGGATGTATGTCGGGGTATTCGAACTGCGAAGTTAAGCTGACGGAAGAGGGAAGTTTACTGCGCAAGGAAGTCATAACTCCCGCAGGTTCATTGACCGCCGTAATTGAAAACAACGAACTCTGGCCGCACGGAAACGACATTCCTTTCAGCACCGATTTCACAGTCCATTTCCGCAAAGCATGGATTACATGTGCCGAAGATATCGAAAAGCTGAAATATGTCTTTGGAAGCACGACGATTGAAGATATAAAACCTTATTACGATTACGTCAAAACCCAAAGCGAAAAGTATGACCTGCCGATTGCTTCGCATATCGGGCAGGGACTGACTATGGCTTTGCAGATGTTTCTTCCGGAACCGCTGATGGTCGCGATCGTTGACGAACCGGAACTCGTCGAAGCGTTTTTGAAACTGGAGCATGACGTTAATATGGCAAACATAAAACTGTCATGTGAACTCGGCTGCGATGTAATCTGCCGTAACGGTTTTTACGAAACCTGCGACTTCTATTCCCCGGATCAGCTGCGGCATTTTGTCGGCGATTATCTGCGAGAGGAATGTGAGCTCGCGCACAGTTACGGTAAGCTGGTCGTTTATACTCTCCACACCGGAATCATGCCGATGCTCGACTATTTGAAAGAAATCCCGTTCGACGCGATTTTCGGGACTGACCCGAACTTCCCCGGCGTTGATATCAGAAAAATCAAAGCCGAATTGGGTGACAGTATGGCGTTTGAGATGGGACCGTGCAGTATACGCGAGTTCAGCTCTAGGAATACAAACGACGTGCGGGTAGCTATACGCAATTTAATCGACGTATTCGGCAAAACGGGATTCGTATTAACTCCGAGCGTATCGATGCACAGCATCATGCCGTGGGAAAATTTCGAAGCTGCGGTGGATGAGTGGAAAAAGGTACGGAATCCCCCTCCGGCTATGCCGGTATCCCCCTTTAGCAAGGGGGACGAGATATAGCTTCCTTGCCCCCCTTGCTAAAGGGGGGGCGGGGGGATTCTACAACCCCTTTCACTTTCCTACAAAGTTCCTTCTCCTCTCTTAAAACCCACTTCAAAAATTCAACTTGTTTCGCCCGCCATGAATCGCCCAGCGTTCTCAGACGTATCGCCTCTTTGAGTTCATTCATCCGTTCGCTGATATTTTGATAGCTTTGCGCCATTTCAGGATGCAAGTTTGCTTCCAAGTAAGCAGCGGCGCAGCGTCTGGCGTCAATCAAGTGAAACAACGTCCACAAATTTACATCGAACCTGCGGGCAATATCACCTTCGGAACTGCGTTCATCCCAAAGAGAATCGTTTTGCAATCCTTCGATCCACTTTTCATATGCTTGCGCTCCTTGGAAATATCCGCCGTCGCTCCTCATTTCAAATGATTCCGTAAACGCGCGCAGAGAAGCCGTAAAGATTTCCGAATCGGACGGCTTTTCTTTTCTATCGCCGAAATGGCAAATCAAGAAAGGCCAGTTGTCAGCTTCCGGATATTCCTGAGTGTCGTCATAATACGTGCGGCACAGGAGAACGTTGCCGTTTTCCTTATATCCGGTGATAACGCCCCACTCGTGCGTTATACGCAGATTGATGGCGACGACCGGTTTGCCGTTCCGAATATCCGAAACGATCCGCTCGCGTTCGGCTTTGCGCGCTTCTTTCTCCAGCCGGTTCGCCCAGACCGGTTCATAACCGAGCGCGTCGTACAGCGGCATATCGTAGCTGTAAGTGACAAGCGCGTCGGTCGCGCTCCAGTCCCAAATATCGCAGAAAGATGCGCGGAAACACGCGCCGCTCATACCATAGATTTGTTCATATGTATAAGTTTCGCCCATGTATTTGAGCGCGGCGTGGATAGCGCCGACCCATGTGCAGGGGATTTCGTCGAAAACCAATGGGGCAATCCCCGGAAGGATACATGTTGATGTATCTTTGAGGTACAATGAAGTACCCTTATATGCAAGCGTTTCGTTTTCCATGCAGCTAACGACGTGGATACCCTCCGCGTTGAGATAAACCAAAGTCAGAAACTCCAATTCATCCGCGCCGGGTCGGCTCGGGAATGCGCTTGCTGGGATTTCGTTCCATTTGAAATACGCGACATGTTTGATTCTGTCCATGCAGTCGCGGTAACTCGAAGCGGTGCCGTAATACGCGCCGATTATTTCGAAATCGTTTGCTGTGACTCCAATTGAATCAATATTAAGTTTTAAAGTTTCGCCTTGCGGAACGAAAGTATAATATATACCTTTCGGCGTTTGATATTTTACCGTCAAGACAAAAACCGCAGGACCTTCAACGGAATGACCGCCGATAGGACATTTTGCCGTGAATTGCAATGAATTGTTTTCAACGGCGCGGTTCAATACGTCAGTCACAACAATATAACTTTCACCGCATGAATATTTAGCATCAAGTATAACAAGTTCCTGCGGCATCAACAATGCGTCTATCGAAATCCCGAGTATGTGTGCAAGTTCCGGGAGAATCGCGGTTTCCGGCAGGTTTTTGCCGTTCTCCCATTTGGAGACGGCTTGCCCTGATACGCCGAGAAGTTCCGCGAGCTTCTCGCCCGTTAAGCCTTTTTCTTTTCGTAGCACAAAAATTTGATTGCCGATTTTGTAATTGTCAAGCATAATTTTCACCTCGGTTTAATTATACCCTATCCCACTCCTAAAGTCCATACAAACAAAGCGAAAGTTTCAAAACATTTTCCAACTTGAAGTTGAGAAAGAGAAGTGAATATATGAAAGTATACATTGACGCGGACGGCTGTCCGGTCGTCGATATAACCGTGAAAGTATCGCGGCAGGCGGGTATCGATTGCGTTATCATTTGCGATTCGGCGCACGAATTTGAAAAAGCCGGCGCAACGACCATCAAAGTTTCCAAAGGAGCTGACAGCGTTGATTTTGTTTTAGTCAACATGATCCAAAAAGGCGACGTCGTTATAACACAGGATTACGGTCTTGCGGCAATGTGTATGGCAAGAGGAGCGGTTCCCGTTCATCAGGACGGAATGATATACACCGACGACAACATCGATGGTTTGCTCCTGCAAAGGCATACAGCGAAGAAGATACGAATGGCGGGCGGACGGCTGAAAGGTCATCCGAAACGGACGACCGAACAGGATAGAATGTTTGAAACTATATTAAGAGGATTATTTAGGTGTAAAATGTAAAAAATCTCTTGCATTTTGAATTTTTTTGAGTTATAATGATAATATATAAAAAAATAACTGAGGGCATTAAGATGAAAAAATGTCTTAATAGTGTAGAAGGATTAATCGGAATATATTTCACCGGGTCAATCGTGTTGGGTGATTATCACGAGGGTAAAAGCGATATCGATTGTACGGTAATATTACAGTCGCCGATTGATATTAAGAAAATCAGCAAACGTTTTGATTGCCAATATATTACATATGAAAATATCGGCAAAGGTAATGAAGTGATGTGGTATACGCTGAAGAAATACGGCGTTACCGTTACGGGAACGCCGATAGATGAGTTGAATATTCCCACGACTATATATGACGTTAAGTCTTACGTCAAAACCAACGTCAACACTTACTGGAAAAATTGGTTTGATTCGCTTCGGAAACCTTCCATTAAACGGTTGAAGGGTTTAACTGATTGGAGTATTGAGTGGTGCGTCTGCGGAATCACGCGGATGTACTACACGCTTATGGAGGATGACATAGCCTCCAAGCGCAAGGTCGCCGAGTACGGACTGACATGTTTGCCGGAATCTTACCGCAAAATTTTGAGAGAAGCCTTGCGTATCCGCGTCGGCGGCAGGAAGAAACAATACCGCTCGCGGTTTGTCCGCAGAAAAGATATGATCGATTACATGGAATTTATGATCGGGTTAATTAATCGGCTTCCCTGCGGAATCCAATAAGGGCAGGTATTCAAGATATATGATATCGTCGCGGTATTTCGCGTCCCCCTCCGCCAACACCGCCATTTTGCCGGCGAGAATACCGCCGGATTCCTTTACGAGTTTTTCCACGGCGCGCACTGATTCGCCGGTGCTGATTACGTCGTCCACAATAAGCACTCTTTTGCCTCTCATTAGTTCAGCTTCGGCGGTATCGATATAAAGTGTTTGCTTTTTTTGAGTGGTTATTGACTGAAGTTCCACAGAAAACACTTCTTTCATATACAGTTTGACTACTTTGCGGGCGACTATATAATTGTTTTCGCCGCTTTGCCGCGCCATTTCGTGCACAAGCGGGATCCCTTTCGCCTCAGCGGTAATGAGAATGTCGTGCGGAGGCGCGATTTTCAGCAGATGCGCGGCGGCGGCCACCGTCATTTCCACATCGCCGAACAGCACAAACGCGGCTATACTGAGATCGTCCGATATCTTGCAAACCGGCAGCTTTCTTTCAAGCTCGGCTATTTTCATTGTATAAAAATTTTCCATTTCAGGTCATCTCCTTTTTTTAGATTAATTATATCACATTGTTCATAAGAAATAAAGCATTTTTTAAATATATTAATAATTTTTTAGGAGGGTATAAATCTTGGACAAGTTCTTTAAAATCAAGGAATCAGGCACCAATATCAGAACCGAAATTATGGCAGGCGTCACCACTTTTTTCACAATGGCATACATAATGTTTGTAAACCCCAATATTTTAGCGGCGGCGGGAATGTCATGGGCGGGTGTGTTTGTGGCTACGATCATCGCAACCGTCGTCGGCACCCTTATAATGGGGCTGGTCGCGAACGTTCCGTATGCGGTAGCTCCGGGTATGGGATTGAACGCGTTCTTTACCTATACCGTATGTTTTGGGTTAGGCTTCGCGTGGCAGGAAGCGCTTGCGATGGTGTTTATCTGCGGAATAATCAATATACTTATTACCGTTACAAAAGTACGTAAGTATATAATCAAATCCATACCCAAAAGTTTGCAGCTGGCGATTGGCGGGGCGATAGGTCTTTTTATCGCGTATATAGGAATAAAAAACGCCGGCTTTCTGAATTTTATTACTGACGTAAGCGTAAAGGATACAACTTTCGCCTTGGTAACGCCCGATACTGTTATAATACCATTAGAAAATGCCGGGGAGGCGTTAATTGACGGCGGTATGACTATTCCCGGGTATGTTGCGGCCGGAGCGCCTATTGTTCCTGAGCTGGCGCATTTCGCTATAGGGTCCCTTATAGCCGTTGCCGGGCTTATTTTAATCGTCGTGCTTATGCTGCTCAAAGTTAAGGGCGCTATGCTGATAGGGATTGTCGGAGCTACAATAATTGCCGTCGCAGCGGAATTTATATTCAAGCCCGGAATCGTTATACTTCCTGAAACGATCGGCGGTCTGTTTGAATTCAGGATGGGCGAAGTCAAAGACGTTGCGTTCGCGTTCTTCGGAAGTCCGGGATTGGGAAGTCTGTTCTCTGACCCGGCAAGAATCCTGCCTTCTATTTTAATTATATTTGCGTTCAGCCTTTCGGATACGTTCGACACAGTCGGAACCTTTATCGGAACGGGAAGAAAATCCGGTATCTTCGACGAAGCTGACGAAAAGGCTTTGGAGGAAAGCTCGGGCTTTAAATCCAAAATGGATAAAGCTTTATTCGCGGATTCAGTCGCAACTTCGATCGGCGCTTTGGCTGGTACGTCAAATACTACAACTTACATAGAAAGCGCGGCGGGTATCAGCGTCGGGGGAAGAACGGGATTTACGTCTGTAGTAACGGCGGCTTTATTTATACTGTGCCTTCCGTTTGCGGCATTATTCGGTATCGTTCCGGCGCAGGCAACTGCTCCCGCGTTGATCGTGGTCGGCGTACTGATGGCAGAATCGTTCGCCGGAATCAAATGGGATGAGATCGAAGACGCGATTCCCGCGTTCCTTACGATACTTATTATGGCTTTTGCTTATAATATCTCCTACGGGATTGCCGCAGGATTTATATTCTACTGCATAATAAAAATTGTAAAGGGTAAGGCAAAAGAAGTGCATCCGATCTTATATGTCGCGACGCTGCTGTTTATTTTGAACTTTATCGTTCTGGCTTTGGGGATTATTTGAAAATTTATATAAAAAAATAGCGGCAGCATTTTCGCTGCCGTTTATTTTTTTAGTTTACTTTGTATCCGCTTTATTCAAATATAACCAACCATACCGCGTAAGGCGGCAGTGTCAAAACGCCGTCGTTCAATTTTAATTCGATCGCTTCGTAATCATGCGTTTCATCGGTCGCGAAGCATTGCAGTATGTCGGGCGTGTCAAGTTTTATGTCAACATTGCCGCTGTTAGAATTTACAATCATCGCCGCTTTTTTCTCTCCCGAAGCGGCGCAAACGTATACACCATCAGCGGTTGTGTCCGAAAACACTTCATTTTTTAAGAGATATAATTCCCCGAACGCGCGGAAAGCGTAATACGCCTTAAAAACCTTATGAAAATCTCCGCTGAACAATCCGCAATAGGTTGAATCTGCCTGTCCGTCATAGTACATGCACATATCCGTTGAGGTTTTTTGCATCGCGCACATCACGGCGGCTATGTTGGAAGCGTCAACCGCCTTGCCCCTGTTGTGTATTCCGGGATTCCACTCGTTGAAGATCACTTCGGCGTTTCCGTAACCGTATTGTGTGAGCTTTTCCTTGGCATAAGCGGCGTACATGACATTCTCGCGCAATCCCGCGTAACTGTGCCACGAAAAGAAATCGAGCGGTGAGTTCTTTTCGCTTATATATTTAAAGAAGTTATGAAAAAACTCCACAAAATATCCGACCCGCGACGTTGAGTGCGCCGTTTCCGAAAAATCCGCATCTGAGAGGGCATAGAATCCGCAGCTCGCGTACCCGCCGATCTTCAAAAACGGAAAGCTTGCTTTCAAGTGTTTCGCGGTTATGTCGTATAACTCGAAAAATTCCTCCTGCGTCCCTCTCCACATCGGGTTGTCGCCTATTTCCGGTTCGTTGTCCGGTTCGTTCCATATCTCCCAGTATTCGATCCCGAAATGATAGCCGTCCGCCCAGCCTTCGTTATAGTGCAGTATGATATGCTCGCAGATGCGCTCCCATTTATACGGGTCAGCGGGCGGGAAGATATGGTACGCCTTTATTTTATGGTAGTTTTCGATGGTACAGCCGAGCCTGTAAAAAGGTTTCAGACCAATTTTATCCATCGATTCAAGTAATTTGTCGGTAAACGCGAAATCATACGACGCGGGGTCGTTTTCATCGGCTCCGAAATCCGTGAAAATATTTTCGATGTCCACATAATGCGCGCCGCCGAACAAACCGCCGGTGTCGTGAAGGCGGACATACGGTATGTGCGCTTCTTTTACTTTTTCATACAGACCGTAGGTATCGCTCGGCACCGTCGGCGGATTATTGACTGCGTGCATTGGTTTTATTTTGCCGGTTATGTTGTTGAAATCAATTTTTAATGTATCCATATCCGTTTACCCGAACCTTTTCGCCA
>WREN01000055.1 GCA_009779295.1 Oscillospiraceae bacterium
TACTCCTGTTATCAACTTGAACTCTTTTTCACTTAGCTTTTCTATTTTTTCATAACAGTTCATTTTTATCACCCTGCACTACTATATCATATTTTCGAGTTCTGCGACAACTCTATTTTATAAAAAATTATACCATAAAATGAAACACTTGTCAATATATAATTTTCATAGCCTAAATATTTTAAGTTTTTAATCATATGAATAAATTTCAATCATCTTGTCTATTTCAGCTAATGCTTTTGTCTCGTTTCTTGCATAAAAAGAAGCGAGGTTTGCGTCTCCTTTAGCTATCATTGAACTAAAGACATCAAGAGTTCCGAAAGTATCAAGCCAAACGCTGTACACACGGTTTTTAGCAATTATTTCAATCATTTCGGCGGATTCGCCGTCGCGGGTATATTTTGTCTGCAATATTGTTTCATAATATTGCGGTCTGACTGTTTTATAGCTTTCACTCGCCAAAGCTTCAACCACCGCGCTCGCAAGCACCGGCTCCTTGCATATTATAGGTATGGCGGTGTAGGTACCGACGCCCGAAACCAGCTGACGGTATCCTTCTTGATTTTTATCGAATTTAGGATGCGGTATTATACCGAAATTATCACTCATGTCCTGGAAATAATCTAAATAATAAGACCTGTAATCGGTCATTAAAATATAACCGTCGGCGAACCTGTCACGGTCGAGCCAAACATTCATGGTGTGGTTGTGGTAAGCGCCGCCGTTATTGAAAAGATCAACGATCATTTCGAACGCTGAATATGATCTGGCTGAATTAATCGTCAGAGACGGCATGTTGTCTTTATCTTTCGTTACGAAAGACGCGCCGAGCGCAGTATACAGATTCGGACCTACTTCCCATTGCCAGCCGGAAAACCCGAACTGGTCGTCTTTTATATCGATTATTCCGTCACCGTTAATATCTTTGCTTGCGGATTGTACTATTTTAGCGAACTCTTCGTATGTCCAGCCGCCGCTTTTTACGAGATCATACGGATACGGAATACCTTCATTTTTAAACAGATTTTTGTTAAATAAAAGAACGCATGTCATACCAAGATTCGAATAATTTATGTCGTTCACCCCGAAAAATACTTTACCTCCGAAGTTAAGCGAATCAGTGCTGTTAGTGTCCCACCAAGGCTTTGTCAAATCTATCCACGGAAGGTAGTCGAAATTGATCAGATATCTTTCGCGCGCGGCATGGGTCATAACTACCTGAGAGGCCATATATATGTCATATATTTTATCGCCCGAGCGTAAAGCGGCTGTAAATTTCGATGTAACCATATCTCCGCTGCCGTCACGTTCGTCGTTTATGAATATGATGTTCAATTTAACGTTTAATTTTGTCTCAACCGCAAGATTCCTGTTATAGATGGCGTCATTTAATACCTCGCCGTTCAAGCCGTCGGGGGTGTACATATCGACCCACGCAAACGAACCCATGAGTATATCTACCGTTTCTCCGTCATATGTATTCTGAAAAACCGGGAGATTGTTATAATCCTCCTCAGCCGTATCGGTTTCGATTGAATCCAAAGTGTTTTCATCGTTTGCGTTTGTTTTTTCGGCGTCGTTTGTTTGACACGCCGCGAAAAGCATACAAAAAACTAAGATTAAAGCAAATATTGTTTTTTTCATAATTATGTAACCTCCATGTATAACTATAGTATAGTATAATTTATTTTATTTTCTTTGTCAATATTGACTTTTAAATGTATATATGGGATAATGAATTTAAAGGAGTGAAATATGCAATGGAATATAATAAATATATTGAAAATTTTAAGAATCCGCCGGATGAATACCGTCCGGCGACTATGTGGTTCTGGACGGACGATTTAAAGGAAGATGAAATAACGTTTCAATTGAAGGAATTCAAAAAACAGGGGATATACGACATATTCGTTAACGCCGTATTCGGTATTAACGTACGATACCTTTCGGACGAGTTTTTCGGGTTCGTTAAATACGCGGTCGCGGAATGTAAACGGCTCGGTCTGCGTTACTGGATTTACGACGAATTCAATTGGCCTTCGGGAAATGCCGGCGGCGAATTGCTGCGCGATTATCCGTGGGCGGCAGGGAAGATTCTGAAACTTGAAAGCGTCGTATGCCTTCCCGGATTTACCGCTGAGAAAACCGTTCGCGGGAAACTCCTCGCGGCACATGCCGTTTTCGGAAACGATACCGTCATTGACGTTACCGATAAAGTGAAAATCGAGGAAGCACACGGAATCGTAACCGTTTACTACAATAATCGTTACTGCAACACGATCACGGTGAATTATTACTTTTCCGTGCCCGATCCGCACGTGCTTACTACTTGTGTTTGGTATAAATACGCGGGATATGAGCCGGGTTATATAGATACTTTCAACCGCGCCGCCGTCGATAAGTTCATCGAGCTAACGCATGAACGCTATAAAAAATGGGTGGGCGACGAGTTCGGAAAGACGGTTATGGGCGTGTTTACGGACGAAGTATGTCTCGCCGATCCGTTTACACTCGGCGAAAACCGGTTGCCATGGAGCGAACATTTCGCGGAAAAATTCAAAGATTTAAACGGTTACGATATTATCGGGCATCTTCACGGTTTGATTACCCCGCCCGTTACCGCGGAACAGAAAAAGGTGCGGAACGATTATTTCAACACGGCTAAAATTCTCTACCTTGAGAATTTCATCAAACCGATGTACGACTGGTGCGATGAAAACAACTTGAAGTTCACGGGGCATTTCGACGGCGAGGAATCCGTAACATGGCACTTAATGCAGTCGGCGGATCTCATCACTTCGTTTGAATACATGCACATCCCGGGAATCGATTCGATCGTGTCGGCGAAGAAAATCAACGACAAAAACTACAACGTTGCCGGAAAGATTCTCGCGTCAATCTCGAAATACTACGGGCGCGAGCGGACATTATGCGAAACATATACAGCCAGCGGATGGGATTTGCGTATGCCTATAATGAAGAAGATCGCGAACAGGCTCATCATGCTCGGCGTGAACATGATCCATTTTATGGGCGCGTATTACTCGTGGGACGGAATCATGAAGACGGGCTACACGACTTACCCGCCGACGCACGGCTACAACAACACGCTGTGGGGTCATTACGGGAAGTTCGGCGATTATATTTCGGGTATGCAGTACCTGTCGGCGAAAACGAAACCGTCATCGTGCGTTTTGATGATGATCCCGCTGATCCAAGCGAAAATGAAACTCAATCTCGCCGAAAATATTTTCGCGTATCTGCAGGACGGTTTCTCCGTGCGGAATATCGACGAGGTTATTGAGGGTACGATAAACGAGTTCCTGCGGATTCATATCGATCTCGATTTGATTTCCGAAGATTCAGCGGCTGAACTCATCGCCCGCGACGGTGTGATTTTATACAAAGGCGATAAATATAAATACATCATCCTGCCGGTCATGGAACATATCTCCATTGACATTGCCGATATGATAGAAAGGTTCGAAGTGGCGAACGTGAAAATAATTTATCTCGATTGCTATCCGAGTAAAATTGTAGGCAGTGATATAGAATTAAATATCAAAAAGCGGAATTTTATTAGTATTAACGACCTCAAAACGGTTTTCGATAAAAGCGACGTCATGCTCGGAATGGAAACGACCGGAAACGTTCTCGCATGCCATCGCGAAAATGAGGATATTGAATTGGTTTTCATCAACAACGACGACACAGTTACGAATACCGTTTCGATTCCAGACGATATTCGAGGATTGGTTTGCTACGAACCGGAAACGAAATCGCCGAAAAGTTATTATATCGAAAACGACCGCCGGATATACGAGTTAGTTCCTGACGAAACGATTGTAGCAATTAGGAATCCGCAGATTGAATTGCAAAATATAAAAATCCCGCAAACCGTTAAAGTAAAGCAAATCCTATCGGAAGATTGGACGTTCGAAGCTGTGAGCGAGAACGTTCTGCCGCTTAAGTTTCCGTTTAATAGCAACGTTCCGCTGCCTACAGGTATGGAATATACGATATGTTCTAAATTTACTGTCAACGGAATTATTCCCATAATCAATTTTAACTGCGAAATCCGCGATGTAAATAAGATTTACATCAACGGCAATTTTATAGACCATTGCGTAAACACGCGGTTCTGGGGCGTGAACAATTTCAAAACGGATATTACAAATCTTCTCATTGAAGGCGAAAACGAAATTAGAATAGAGGCGCACTTTCCGGATTGGCCGGCTGTTCACGCTCTGCCTTTCGGATTTTTGTCAGGCGATTTCAAAGTGGATGAAAACGACGTTATCAATCCCGTATTGGATAACAAAATAAATCTTGGTCCGCTCGAAACGCAAGGGTATAAATACTTCACAGGCAAAGGGATTTTCAAAAATATTTTTACCCCGCTTACTGATTATGAAAAAGTTTTTGTGAATTTCGATAACAAAGATATATTAAAATTGTCGGTAAACGGTGAATATGTCTGCGAACGCATGTGGAAGCCGTACCGCGCGGAGATTACGGATTATATTGGGAAAGGTGAAAACGAAATCACTTTTGAGATGACGGCGACTTACGCGAATATGTTCGGTTTAAACAGCGAAAACAGTTTAGACCAAGTTGAATTAGATTATATTTGAGATTAGCGTTTTGATATTTCCGTTCAATATTTTTTCTCTCGCTTCTTCAGGTATGTCCGCACTTAGCAGCATATTCAGAGGGGCGAGAGGACTGTTTTGCGGGTAATTCGTCCCGAACACGAATCTATCGATGCTGTATTTATTCACGAGCGTTTCATAAAACAAATACTGTATCAAGTTGAATGTTTCGAGGTAAAGATTCAGATTTTTCAACATTAGCGGAATAAACACGCGGTTATGATACAACAGTTTTTTATCGTTTCCGTCGATGATGACCGGAAGCATTGGATAGCGTTCACAAACTGCGCTTATCTCACTCCATGTCGTTTCCGTGTGCCAAACCATGACCGGTAATCTGCGCGATTCTAACTCTTTTAACAACGGTTCAGTTTCGCTTCCCGCTAAACTAAAATTCAATCGTTTAGGAAATAGCCGTATACACGCCGCATGACTGCGGACCAGCAAATCCACATCGAACCAGCGCATGACCGGAGCGGCGGTATATGCGTAGTAACGTTCGGGGGATTTTTCGTATTGGCGCAATAGAAATTCATTTGCCGCTTCCGGGGATTTCGTGTAACTTAACGCTGTAGAGTATATACCGTTCGCAGACTTGTAATTGTCTGCGTCAAGCCAAATGTTACAGTCAAAATAATCATTCATATTCCGAAAATCCTTCGCGCGTTGACATGTAATATCTTATCTTTATCGGTTTGCGAAATTTCCGCGCCTTTAATCATTCCTATCTGTGTTGACGGACATATCCACATCGCGTCGCTGCCGAACATGATTTTTTCCGCCGTTGCTTCATTCACGAGAGATTCGATGAATCCAAGCGGATATACGTCGCCCGACGTGTCAAGATAAACGTTGGGATAATGTGAAGCCATCCGCGCGGCTTCTCGTATGCCTTCACTTCTACCGCCGGAATGTCCGAGGATAAGGATCACGTCGCTGTATTTTTTCGCGTGCTTTTCAAACAATCCGGGAACGGAATATTTTTGCGTATCGTTATGCGGTGAAATACACCAGCTATGCGTCAAGATGGGCAGATTATATTCACGCGCGGTTATATAAACCGGTTCATATAGATCGTCGTCCGCATATGTCCGGTGTATTGAAGGATGTATTTTTATTCCTCGAAACACGTAATTGCCGGCATATTTGTTTATAATTTCGATACATTCCTTTGGCATATGCGGGTTGAATATAAAATAACTCATGACTCTGCCGCCGGATTCTTCATAAATTCTCAAACATTCTTCGGCGGTAGCGATATAATTTATGCCAGTGAGATTATCCATATGGGTATTTATAGCGTATGAAATATTTAAACTGTCCATTTTTTTCAGAAACGTTTTAAGAGAAATGTCAAAAAAGTGAAATTCGGGCGTTTCGCCGATGTGTGTGTGCATATCTATATACATATTACTTATAATAAGTCCTCCCGCCGTCAACGGGTATTGCCGCTCCGCAGATATATGAAGACTTGTCCGAAGCGAGGAATACTGCGAGATTTGCGACGTCTTCAGGCTTCCCTACGCGTCCGACCGGCAGTTTCCTGCCGTACTCGATCACTTTTTCGTCCGTATCGTAACGCTTACGGAACAGTTCGGT
This sequence comes from Oscillospiraceae bacterium, assembly GCA_009779295.1. Taxonomy (GTDB): domain Bacteria; phylum Bacillota; class Clostridia; order Oscillospirales; family CAG-272; genus WREN01. Next base: position 6,252 of record WREN01000055.1, read on the forward strand.
ATCGATAACGGCGGGGCGTATGATGTTCGTACGGATACCCCGTCCGGCGTACTCAACGGTTAGCTGCCGCGCCAATCCCTCAACGCCCGCTTTCGCCGCGGGGTATGCCGCAGACCCCCCGCCGCCGTTCACTGTGCAGTTACTCGTGATCATGATGATACTGCCCGAACCCTGTTCGAGCATATACGGTATCGCCGCGCGCGTCACGTAGAACGAACCCTGCAGTATCACCGCAAGTATGCGGTTCCACGTAGCGGTATCGAGTTCCTCGAACCGCGATGATTCCAAGATTCCCGCGTTGTTCACGACGATGTCTATAGCGCCGAATTCATCGGCGATGCGCTTCATCATCGAATCTACTTCGCTTTCGTTCGATACGTCGGCTTCGCACAGTAAAACGTTTGTGTCAAGCTCCGCTTTGAGCGCCGCGGCAGCTTGCCTGTCCGCGTCGCTGTGATAGTAATTTACCGCAACGTCAGCTCCCGCATTCGAGAACTGCCGGCATATCTCCGCGCCTATTCCGCGCGCGCCGCCCGTTACGAGCGCATTTTTTCCCTCTAACGATATTGTGTACGGCATTTTTTCATCCTCCAAAAATCTTTTTGCTTCGTGTCAGGTATGTAAACGTTCGGCTTGAACGACGACGCTATGATGTCAGGTATTTCGTCGTGCGCTATAAGCTGCATAGCCGCGTTTCCCGCCGCGCTCGCGTTTTTGATGCCCGCCGTGACTCTCATGCCCGTCGCGTTTGCCGCCGTACGGCAGAATTCCGCGTCGCACGCGCCGCCGCCAATGATGTGCAGGTTGTCAAACTGTTTACCGAGCAGTGCAGAAATGCTTTCCATTGTGTAGGCGTATTCCAGCGCGAGCGAATCGTAAACGATTCGCGCTAACATGCCCGGCAATGATATGTCCGGTTCGCCTTGCCCCGTTTTAATGCAGTAGTTTTTAATTTCTTGCGGCATATCGCAGAAGGTGCCGAAAATAGGTTCGGACAGGTCAATCAGATACTCCGCCAGAGGCAAAACGGACGCTGCTTTTTCCATATCTTCGTATGAATTATTACCGCGGCATTGTTGCAACACGAAAAATCCCGCGATACCTTTGATCAATATATTATTATTGACGCCCGCCATGTTTAAGAATGAATGGGCGTAGCTTTGTTTGTTAACCAAAGGTTCCGGCAAAGTGATGCCCATCATCGACCACGTGCCGCTGATTACAAACGGCTCACACGGCGGTATGATACACGCAGCGGACGCTGTATCATGACCCGCAACGCGGACGGCGCGTATGTTGTTGTCATCTAAAAGAGGGAAGGATTCGTTGAGCGCGGATTCAGACACTCTGGAAAAATCCGTCAAACCGGATGTCGCGAGTATCGTCCTGTCGGTCGTCATTTTGCCCGTAAGGAAGTAAAACAGCAAGTCGGGAATGAACAGGATTTTATCTTCGGGATCTAATGATTCCGTATGCAGTTGCGTTACGGTAGTTATCGCGGAAATTATATTTCCTGTTTTCAAATACTGTTCGTAATGCTTCTCTTTTTCCCATATCACACCTTGAGTGCGCGTATCGCGGTAATGAACCGGATTGGATTTCAACTTACCTCGTTTGTCTATGACTCCGTAATCTACGCCCCATGTGTCGATGCCAATGCTCTCTACGTTATACCCTGCTTTTTTAGCGGCGCGTATGCCATTGGTTATTTCGTGGTAGATGCGCAGGATATCCCAGTACAGCGTGCCGCTGATTTTTACCGGCTCGTTCGCGAATTTGTACACTTCGTCTAATACGAGCCTGCCGTTTTCCATATACCCGGCAACGGCGCGTCCGCCCGATGCGCCTATGTCTATAGCTAAAGCGCATGCCGGCGCACAATTTATATTTTCCATAATGTTTCTTTTACTAATTTCAATACATCCGCCGTCTTGCCTTCCGACTGGAGAGCTTTCATTTGTTCGGACGGCAGCATGTCCGTGAGCTTCTGGTACATTATCACGTTGTCAACGCTGAGTTGGAGCGCTTTGTCTCCGTCTATGTGCGACGGGAAGATATCGATCGTTACCCAGCCGTTATAGCCGGTTTGCTTCAGCGCCCAGAAGAATTCCAGCGTTTCCCAGAAACTCACGCTGCCGGGTATCAGGTCGTCGTCCCAGCCGCGGTAGTTGTCGTTCATGTGCACGTGGAATAGTTTGTTTCGGTTCTGCGTCCAGTATATTGATTCGGCAGGATTTTCGCCGCCGTACAGCGCGTGTCCGAAATCCACGACCACGCCGAGGTTGTCGTATTTCAACTCGTCGCAGAGGCACAGGCTTTTTCCGACGCACGAGATGTACTGGTACGTTTTCGGTTCCTTGCGCTTGTACTCGAGCGACAGCTTAACGTCGCTCCTGTATTCGCAGCACTCGCTCAATCCCTCTTTGAAAAATCCCATGCGTTTTTCGTAGTCGGCCTCGAACGGGTATGTATACCCGTCGTGCGCCATCCACAGCAGCACGTCGGACCCTTCGAATTCGGCACATATGTCCATCGATTCCTTGATGAGGTCAACCATCGACTTCCGTACGGACGGCGAAAGGGAACTTAGGCTTCCGTCTTTCCATTTGGGGTTGATGTATGTGTCCGGCGCGACCGTACCGACGGCTTTTCCCATATCGGCGAGTACATTTTTGATATAACTTAAGTTCCTATATTCAAGCGGAACCATTATCGGAATCCCGTCTAATCCCTTTACTTCAGACAATTTATTAAGCTGCGCTTCAGCGTCAAGTCCTTCGCGGTAACCAGCAACGACGAATCTGTCCGCGCAGCACGAAAACGAAGCGCCGCTCGCTTCGATTTTTAACATGTTTATCAATCCTTTCTTTATTTTAAATACCAATTCGGCACGGTTTTTTGAAAATTGCTTGTCCAATTCAAGATATTGTTTACAATTTCCGTGCCGTCTTCGATTCCGTTTATGCCATACGGATCTGTCGACGCCGCCAACGCATCGTATGCCAAATAGTATGTAAAAACATTCCAAAATACTGTCGGTGGTGGACCGTTAAAATACCCATTAATTTGCCCGGTTTGAAAATATGAATACGATGCCGGCATCCACGCCATATTATTCAAATCCCACCAAGGATCGCCGTATTGTGTATTATAGCTGTTGAAATCAATCACGCAAATTTCACCATCCGGCATGACAATAATATTTTCGATATTATAATCGCCGTGAATGAATGTTTGCGGGCGCGAATCAAGTATATTTCGGTTTGTTTCTAAATAATTTATCAGCATTGGAGATTTATTTTCATCAGCCCAATATTGCACCTTGCGGCGAAAACGAATACTCCACGGCTCAATGTTTTTCGGCGCAGGCATGGAATGAATTTTCCGCAAAACTTCTCCGGTCATTACTCCCAAAGCATATTGCTCCGCTTCGGACATGAGCGGCAATACAATATCCGCACCTTTGCCGTCGATCCATTCCGACAGAGAATAAACGTTTTTTCCGCCTTCACACAACCCAAATTCAAACGGCTGAGGAGTGCGAATACCGAGTTCATACGCCTGTTTCATCATTTCGTAATCGGACTTTTTACGGTCATGCTCCGAAATATCAGATATACGCAGGAACATACGCCGCCCGTCAGCAGTTTCTACGTAAAACTTTTTATCGTCCGACCATCCTTTGTTGATGGGTTCGATTTTTTTAAAACGTTCTAACAAGAGCATTCTCAAATATCTCCAATATCTCATCCGCTTCTGTGGCATTGCATATCAATGGCGGCTTGAACTTCAGAAGGTTTTTACGGTAACCGCCCGTTCCGAGGATTATTCCCTCGTCCATTGCGTTCTCACGCAGTTTCATCGCGAGTTCGTTAGGCATCGGCGATCCGTCCGCGGTTATCATTTCCGCGCCGATATGTAACCCTGCCTGCCGCACGTCGCCGATCTGCGGGTATTTCGCACGCAAACTGAGCAAGCCGTTTCGCAACTTTGCGCCGATAGTATTAGTATTGTCAAGGATTTTGTCGCGGTCGATAATTTCGAGTTGCTTCAGCGCAGCTACCTGCGACGCTGAGTTGTTCGCGAATGTGTGCAGTTCCTCACCTTTCATCTCGAATCCTTTCAAACGGTCGTGGATGATGATCGCCGCGATGGGCAATCCAGCGCCGAGCGCTTTGCCGATAACGATTATGTCGGGAGTAACGCCGAAATAATCCGCCGCGAAATATCTGCCTATACGGCAGTA
>WREN01000056.1 GCA_009779295.1 Oscillospiraceae bacterium
ATTAGTCGAAGCATTACCGGAAAAGTTCAAAATTCCGATAGTTATGTTCTACACCCTTGAGATGAGCGTTTCCGACATCGCGCTGGCTTTGAAGATTCCCGACGGCACCGTCAAGAGCCGTCTATTCAATGCGCGCAAAATTATTGAGAAAGGATTGATGAAGTATGAAATATAGCGCAGATTATTTGTTAAAGAACGCATTAAAAACCAACGAAACCCCCGATAAAAGCATGGTGGAAAGAGTGAAGCACGGAACGTTCGGCAGGGAATTCGTCCCCAAGCGGAGATATCACTTCCGCGTGTTGACTGCCCTAGCTACTACGTTCCTGCTCGTCGCGACGATATTCGCGTCGGTATACCTGACCTCGCTCCTGCCGCTGGATGATATAACGCCGGGAAATAACACTCCGGGCATATGGGCGGAGATATTCGCGTCCGCGAACCCCACGCTGGGCGCGGCGTTCGACAGCAGCAGAGCGATTATAATTAATGAATCCGTCATAGAAGGCGATTATATCTATACATTGCACGCGATTTTACATCACGTAGGAAAAGAATTCACGCCCTATCCTGATTCCCAAACCGTTACATCCGACGACCGGACTTATTATCTCGCGAGCGTTAAGAGAATCGACGGAACTCCCGAAGAGATAAGATTCGGCGCGGGATTAATTTTTAAAGATACATTTCCAAAGTTAGAAGGGTATCAAGCTCCGATGGCTTATGAAGCATATGCGGACGGTATAAACTACGAAATATTTGAAGGCGAATATACAGAAGAATTATACGAAAATAAACTTTATTTTGGTTTGCGTATCGTCACCGAAGATATTAAAATGTGGGCGGAATATGTTTATGATCCTGATAATCCGTATATTATGATGGATTTAAACATTATCAAAAACATTCCCGATCCGACGAAACTTACAAAATTATCAGCCGAACTCGTTTCGAAAGTTATCCAAGACGAAAGACTGCGCGACGCGTTTATGAGCGACGACGTGATCGTTATCAATAAATCCGTCACCGCAGGCGAGTATATCTTCACACTGCACGCGCTTGTACTCGATTTGGATTTTTCCCGTCCCTCGGATTTTAACTCATTCCATTCTATTAAATACAGTTACGTTTTAGCCAGTGCGCAAAGAGTTGACGGCAGCCCTGGATTAATCGAATTCGGTACCTTAGTCAGAGGAAAAAGTTTGGTCGAACTCGAACAATATCCGAACGACACAATCAGATTAAGCGGCGCGGAAAGATTCGTGGAAGTTGACGGTATAACTTACACCCTGCTTGAATGTGTTAACATCGACCAAAATTATTATGACAACCTTTATTTTTTAGTTCACGTCGGCTCGCCGTTTTTCGATATGAATACGGTTATCTACGATTCGTTGGCAGGTGAATTTATGGTTAAACCGGAGTATTCCGATAACAGTGTTGTGATTACATTCTCCATTTTTGAACCGATAGATACAAACACGTATTCGGGAATTGTCCGGTATATAATATCAAACTATGAAAACTTCCCGGCGTTGGGTGCGGCTTTTGACAGCAACAGAGCAGTCGTTGTCGAAAAATCCGTCACTTACGGCGATTATAAATTCACATTGCACGCAGCCGTGAGTGGGGGTAAAGAAATTTCACTCGGCGATCCTGATATGCCTTACTTCAAAAGCGATGAACGGACTTTTGTTCTCGGCAGTATCGAAAAAATTAACGGAAGCAAAGATTTTTCGTTTGGCAATTTCGTTTTTGTAAAAGGGTCAGACGGGCAGGTAGTGCATCTTGACAAAAGGGGCGTTGTTTCGCCGGAATACGATGGTGTAAGATATTTTGTTTGGGAAAGTGACTCCGTAGAAATATTCGCCGATTGGGAAATTTATGTCGGTATGCAAATTTATAAATTCGACGAAAAAACCATGGTGCTAAATAATCACCCTGATTACCCGTTAGTTACGATTGAGCTACCCCTTGACCCCTCGCTCGCCGACCCTGTGGAAGCAAACGCATATTTGAAGAAAATGGCAGATTTTAATGACAAACTTTATAATCAAACCATTCCTGAAGGCGCATTTATATTCCCCGCAGATGAATTTTCTTGGTATTCGATGACCGCTGATGACCAGCAAAGAGTTTATGACTTCTTAGCAGCAACCCAAAATTGGACTCCCGATGAATCCACACGTAAAGTTTTAACCGTTGAAAACGGCATGGTAGAATTCGATTATTTCCGCGAAGGAATAATAAGACAATACGTTTATAATATTTCCCCCGGAATCGAATACGTAGGATTACTTTGGAACGTACCGGGCGATGGATTCGTTGCCCGCGGAATACAATTTGTGGTTGATAACGGTGTGATAACCGTTGTCGAAGTCTACACCGATATTATTTATACACAAGAAGGGATTAACCCCGAATGGGACTTCTTGAACGGTGAAGATTTCAGAATAGTTCGGGATAGAATTCGTGAATTTTTGGATGAAACCCAAAACTGGATTCCCATTGATTCCAAAATATTTCCCGTAGTGAACGATATGGTGGAAGGTATTGATTCTTCCGGTAATAAATATAAAACAAACATCAATTTTATAGTGCCGGGAATCAATTTAAGCGGTTGGGCAATAAACGGAGAAACTAATGAAATCGAAGCCAACGCGAGACAGATTACACTCAACGATGACGGCACGGTAACCGCTGTCGAGTACTACTGCACAGAACCGCTTTCGACGTTTATCTCTCCGGCGGTGATTTCACCGTAGACCTCGCCCGTAACGCAAGCCGCATTCGCTTCGTCTGTGTCGATGTGCATAGCCGGAGCGAATTTCGCGCTTATCCGCACGACGACGTCTCCGTAAACCGTGCTGCGCTTGTCGTTCGTAATCTTCACGGCAACGATCTGCTTGTCTTCAACATTACACGCTTCAGCGGTTTCAGGCGTGAGATGGATGTGCCGCTTGGCTACGATAACGCCTTCGCTCAATTGCAATTCGCCTTTCGGTCCGACGATTTTGCAAGCGGCACTGCCATTTACGTCGCCGCTTTCGCGTATCGGCGGGGTGATGCCGATGTTAAACCCGTCTGTCATTGAGATTTCAACCTGCGTCGCCGGACGAACCGGTCCAATAATGACGACGTTGGCGATTTCGCGTTTCGGTCCGACGATAGTCACGCGCTCCTCGCAGACGAATTGCCCGGGCTGGCTCAACGCCTTCTTGAAGGTGAGTTCAGCGCCCGCGCCGAACAGGATTTCGAGGTGTTCTTGAGTTAAATGCACGTGGCGTGCCGATACTTCGATTAAAATTTTGTTTTCCATAAATTAAATTATCTCCTTGAATATTTTTATTATAATAATATTATAATATATATTAACAAAAAAGTAAAGATTTTTTAGGGAGAGAAATTAAAAAAATAAAGGGTACTGTACGGTACCCTTTATTTACGTGTAAAAATCTAATCTTATTTGCGGGATTTCTTAACGAGCAATACTGCGCCTGCAAGTGAGATCAATCCGATTGCGATGAACATAGCGAATTCAACGTCACTCGTTTGTGCCGCGCCGCCGCTTGGCGGTGTAACTGACGGAGTTCCGACTTCCGCAGCGGGTTCTTCCACTTCTTCAACTATTACTACCGGTTCGGGAATCAATGCGCCAACAGTTGCGAAATCATAGAGTTCCGGTGTCCAGCTCCTTGAGCTTGCTGAGCTTGGCGACATAACCTGAACTTGTGAACCGAGATCCGACGGGTCGTTGATCTGGAATTGGAATCCGAATTTGTAGCCTTCGGTTTTGCCGTTTTCAATCGGAATAGCGTACTCTACCCAATACTCCTGAGTGCCTACTCTTCTGTGGGCATACTGGAATTTGTCGCCTACAGCTTCCGGACCGTACAGAGCTATGTTGTCTGCGCCGCCGCCATGAACGGTATAATAGCACGGCCAGCCGGTTACGTCAATACGGTATTGAATAACTTCTGTCGTTACATCGGTGTTGTTCGGAGCGATGAATACTTCGACGCTGTCGCAGTTCCACGGGTTACCGGATTGCTGCTCCGGCGTCGGTTCAACGATGCTGAGGTCGATGACCTGAACGATTATGTAGAGTATACCGTCTTTGAATATACTCCATGCCGTGCCGTGGGTGCCGTAGTCATTCTGACCTTCTTCTAACGGACGTGTGAGCGGAAGTATCAAACCTTGGTCGTAGAAGTCATCTTTTACGCCGTCAATGACGATGTTTGCCGCACTGTACAACTGTGGGATTGCGCCGAGCGTTGCGCCTTCTGAACCGGCAAATGAACTAATGCTGAGAATGAATATTAACGCGAGGATGATTACAAGTGCCTTTTTCATTTTTTTGTGCCTCCTAATTTAAAATAATTTATGATATACGGAAAAATTTCCGTTTATCTCAAGAATTTAAACGCTTTACTCTCCGAGCCCGTGAAATCTGTGATATTGAGAGCAGGACTGGGGTCGGTTTCGAAGTAGTTGATCGTGTCGAGATAGAACTGGCGCGTTATCGTGTGGTTGCGCAGATACAGATACTGATTACCTTTGATGCGCGTATTTTCAATTTGCAGCATGAACGCTTCGTGCTGCGCGAGCAAACGTTTCAGTTCCGCGATGATTTCACACTTTCCGGCGTTGGACTCGTGGAGTTTGACGATGGAAATGTATTCGTCGGCGTATGTGTAATAGTGCATCGCGCTTGCGAGCCAGACGTTATTGATAAACTGCGGCGAATCTGTATTATTCTTGAAGAACTCGATAGCCGCGCCGGATTCGGCTTTGATCATGTTGAAATAATCGATGTTGGAATTACGGTTTGCGAGTATCCTGGCAAACAATCCGCCGGGAAAATTACGCGGATACGGATCTGCCGGATACGAAAACCAATAATATTCAAACGAATTCATGTTTGCGTTGGTCATGATATTGTTCATGCGCTTCAAAACATCTTTCGCGGCTTCAAAATTATCTGGGCAGAACACATATGCGTACCGGTCGTAGAAATCGTCCGCTTTTTCAAGCATGGAAATATTCCAAGATAATTCCGCCTGATAATTGAATGTGCGGTCGAAACAGTAATCGAATGCGCTGTATGATTCGATTCCCTCCATGTTGTGGTCGCGCGCGAGTTCCGCGCACAGATAAATGTTGGGGTTGTATTCCATAGGGATGACCCAGTGATAATATCCGGTGAACGGTTTCGTAATCGCGCGGAACAAACCGTTTATCGGTTTGCCGCCGAAGATGTGTTCTTTAGTATTACTGTAACTCCACCAGTCAATGACGACAACGTCGTAAATATCCTCAGCTTTGAGGCGTGCCACAAGCGCTTCATTGAGAACGTCGAAATGGAAAAGCATATCGTGATAGATGTAAACGTCCTTCATACCTTTGCCTTTGAGATACTTAACCATCTTGATGATATACTCAAGCATGAGTTCGGAACGTTCCGTTCCGGCGCACGCGGAACATTGGCAGAAATATTCCAGCGGAACTTCGTCAAGTCCGAGCTGTAACGCGTAAACGTCATTCGGTAACAAGTAACGGTCGATGATTTCATCGTAAATGCCGAACATAATTTCGTAAGTTTTTTCGTTGCGCGTACAGAACCCGTTGCCGGTATCATTGTTATTCGCATCTTTGGCGGAAATTTCCGGAAAAACGCGCGGAATTAACGTGTTGTGTCCGAGACTGTTGAAGAGGGGCTTAACTTTTATATTCTTGCGTTTGCCGTATTTTATCAGGTCGCCGAAGTAATCGTCCGCGAACATGCGCGGCATAATATCCTTTTTGTAAATCCATTTCCGCTCGGCAACGGAATAATACTTAATGTTGCGCGGAGTGTTGAGTTCCGGATATTTTTCAAAAGGTATGTATAGATATTCAGAAATAATGTTGTCGTACTGCACGCACCAACAGCCGTAAACGCCGATTGTGAGTTGGTTGTATTTCATCAGCGACAGATAATCGACCGCGTCTTTGTATTCGTCGAGCGACATGAAATCGCTGCCGAACCTGTCTTCTAAGAATAATCCGCGGTCAATAAAATCCGGCCAGTCACGGATTGTGCAGATCGGCAGATAGATTTTGCCATTCTCTGTATGGAGCAGTTTAATGAACGTCACGGCGGCGTAGTATGCTCCGCCCGCATCGTAACCGATGAGTTCGGCTTTATCTTCAGTGATGGTTATCGTGTAAGAATCCGCACGGTCGCCTGCGCATGTACAGATTTTCAAGTAAATCGGGTAACCGCAATCACAATTTAACTTATCTGTTATTAATTTGGCGGCTTCACAAAATACGTCTGAACAACAACATTCTGTAACCAATTTATAACATGCTTCCGCTTCAGCGCCCAATAGTTTGCGCTTGTCGGTATCTTCGATACATTGAGGATAGGGAATTAACGCTTTTTTAAAATCGTACATTCAAATTACCTCTTTCAATAACTTAATTGCGGTTTTTTCAACCAATTTATCTGTGTCTTCGCTCATGTAAGTATACTCCGACAAACCTACCTCGTATCCGCCCTCAGCAAATGCTTTCTCAGTCGCGACATATCCGCAGCAGCCGTTTGCGAGTTCTATCGTGAAATTGTTCTTGAACGGTGAGTCCGCTTTGATTGCAAGTCCGATTTCGACAAACGTTTCGCTTGGGAAGGCCGATATTCCGATGTCGCCAATCCGCAGTGTTTGGATTTCGATATCCCGCGTTAATAACGGATTTTCTGTCAAATTTACATGCGCTTGTGCGATAATTTTCAAATCAACTGCCGGTGCGCCGGAAGCTAAATATTCTTTCGCCGCCTCATATTGTTTTACCGAAGGCTGACGGCGTTTGCCTGTGACGATTTCACTCGCCGCATCTACCGTAATATCGTGTGAACATGTGATTTTTTCTCTTATGGCGATAACATCGCCGGCTAAAATGCGCCCCATTTTTTTGTAATGTTCCGGTCCGATGTTGCGTTCTTTCGTGAAATCAAGATGGTTTATATCGCCGCAACAACCGTTGAAGAACAGCACCACGACGTTTTCACCGAGCGCTTTTTTGATAACTCTGCTCATCTCGCCCGGATAATCCGCGGAATATTCGTTACCGCCGACAACGTCAAGATGGCACGCGAAATTAACCATAACGGCTATTGGTTCGCCGCACTCATTGTCAACGCGGATAACGTTGACGGAAGGATCGACAGGTCCCGCTTGCTTAACGATGTCCGGATTCAAGAACCCGGGGTTAGTCCGCGCCGTACCGTCTTTCATATAGAACCGGCGGTTGAATCCAACGTCCCATTCGTCGGCAACTCCATACCCAACCGCGGCGTTCTGTAGATTCTTGTTCGCCAATACGGCTGCGTCCGCCGCTTTATTGCAAATATTTTTAACTGTAGCGTTATCGGGAAGGTTTGAATAAAGCACTAATCCGGTAGGTGAACCGGTATGCGTATGCGTTACGGCGACCATGATATTTTTCTGTGGGATTCCGGTCATATCGTTGATACGGTTACGAATATCGACCGTCATTGCTTCGGTAACCCCGATTATATCCATCGAAATCATAACAATCTTATTTTCGTCGTCATCAAAAATTATCGCTTTGACGAAAAGGTCGTCCTTTACGCCGCCCGCTATTGTCGGCGCGAATTGCCCCGGTATCATCAATCCCAAAGCCGGAGTTATAACTAATTCCGCGGCTCCGCATTTTATAATATTCGACATTTATTTCAACTCCAAATCTTTAAATAAATCTATGGTCTTTTCCATTGATGTGGCGCAGGCAAAAAGAAATGCGGATATAAGCATTAAAATTAAATATCTCATACATCTAAAAAGATTCCTTTTTCCGAGGATTCATAAGCGGCGGTAATGATTTTCTGCACGTGTACCGAATCGGACATCGGCACTTCAACGGGCGCGCCGGTTAAAATTGAATTGGAGAAAGACGAGATTTCTTTGGCGTACATGTTTCCGAGTTCAACGTCGAGCGTTGTTTCAGCAGTTCTCTCCCGGTCCTGAGCGGCGTTATAACTTATACTGTCGCCCGGCAGCACGACTCTGACGGTTCCGGTTTCGACTTGTCCGATAGTGCCTTCCGCGACGATACTGCCTTTTGTGCCGTAAATTTCCAGACGGCAGAACGCCGCGTCATCGGGTATGTTGAAGTTGGAGTCTACGGATGCAGTAAGCCCGTTCGCGAGCTTTATAATAACGAGCGATGAATCTTCTACGCTATATTTAAACGTTTTTGTGTCGTTGAACGCGCCGACTTTAACGGTTTTCGAGCCGGTGATATATTCTATAAGGTCGATGCAGTGTATGCCCATATCCATGAGCGCGCCGCCTCCGGCTTGCGCTTTATCCTGCCGCCATGAGCCTTCGATGTCGGGATACCAGCACGTTAGTTGCGCGCGCGCGGATACTACCTGACCCAAAGCGCCGTCCGCAACCATTTCTTTGATTTTCCGGTGATAACCGTGATAACGCATCATGAATCCCGTCGCCGCCAATACTCCGGCGTTTTCGCACGCGCTGATGACTTCATCGCAGTCCGCGATCGTCATCGCTATCGGCTTTTCGCACAAAATGTGTTTACCCGCGACCGCGGCAGCTATTATCTGCGCTTTGTGGTACGCGACCGGAGAGGATATATAAACCGCGTCGATTTCCGGATTCGCGAGCAATTCCAAATGATCGGTATAAGCGTATTTAACGTTGTATTTTTGTTTGAGTTTTTCAGTAAGCGCGGTATTGACTTCCATAATCGCTGTCAGTTCGGCGTTATCCGCAAGCAGCATCCCGGGTATGGTCCGGCGGTCGGCGATGCCGCCTGCGCCTATAACTCCCCATTTTACTTTGTTCATTCTTTTAAATCAACTCCATCATTTCAGATGTTTTTGCAGAATTTCTTTTAATCCGGCGATACAGGCGTTGATGTGGATTTCTTCCCACGACGGATGCAGGAATAAACATAATGTTTCAAAACGTAACTCTTTCGCTACGGGGCATAATACATTTTTATAATCAACGGAATTTGCGTCCGTGTATTCGCTTGATTCAAACGGGAAATGGTTTGAACCGAATCCCTGATGTTCTTTATACGCGCGCTCCTCGTATGCTTCCGGCCATTGTATGCCGTAACACGGGACTTTCAGCGCGCTGAGTTCCTTGACGATATGCGGCGCGTCTATGTCTAATTTATCCAAATCGAGCAGTATCGGATACCACCAGTAGGAATTTTTGCGTTCCTCAGTGTTATATGGGAGTTTTTTGATTCCGGGCAAACCGCCGAAAGCGTCGTCATACATTTTCGCGTATTTGTAACGCAGCGGGAGATTCCATGTGTCAAAACGTTTCAATTCGTTTATGCCGATGATCGACTGGATTTCGGTCATGCGGTAATTGAAACCGACGCGGTTGTGGATATACGGCAGCTTCTCCTCCAGCGCGAGCATGTTCATGCGTGTGCGCACGTCGTAGCCGTGGTCGCGGAACGATCTGCACTCCCAGCCGAGGTCTTCGCAGTTGGTGATAACCATACCGCCTTCGCCGCCGGTAGTGAAATGCTTCGACTGGCAGAAACTGAAACAGCCCACGTCGCCGATCAAACCTGCCATAATGCCGTTGAAACGGCCGCCGATACATTGCGCTACGTCCTCGATAACTTTCAGATTGTGCTTCTTAGCGATTGCTAAAATCGGACCCATGTCGGCAACCACGCCGTACAGATGCACGACGACAATGCCTTTGGTGCGTTTTGTTATCAACGCTTCTATCTTCGCCGGATCGATTGTATGCTCGTCCGTAACGTCGCAGAACACGGGGATCGCGCCCGCCTGCACGACGGAGAACGACGAAGCGATGAACGAGTACGACGGAACGATAACTTCATCCCCCGGACCTATGCCGAGCGAAGCGATGGCGATATGCAGTGCTGCTGTGCCGTTCGTACACGAAACGGCTATCTTAGCGCCCGACCATGCGGCGAACGCCGCTTCAAATTCCATTCCTTTTTTACCTGTCCAATAATTGACCTTGCCGTTTTTGATCGGTTCCTGTATATCGTTTAACGTTTCCGGCGCGAACTGCGGCCACATCGGGAATCCTATCTCAGCTATACCTGCGCCGTTCATTACAACTTTGTTTTCGTTTTTATCCATAATTATACAAATCCTTTACTTTAATTAAATATTTATATTATTATAAACTATTATAATACAAAAAAGAATTTTTGTCAATAGATAAATGAATAAAAAAAGAACGGAATCCCCCACCGTCAGGATACGGAATCCCCCCTGTCAAACGCCAACGTTGTTGGCGCTGACATCCCCCTTTA
>WREN01000057.1 GCA_009779295.1 Oscillospiraceae bacterium
ATTGGGTATCATATACGGCCGGGGTATCATTTCTTCTCGCGCACGGATTGGCTGGAGTATATGAAGTTCTTTAAAGGGCAAATATAAAATTATGGATTTAACTAATGTAGCTTATTCCGATGAATATCAAAACATGTGTAGTGAAATGATTTCTGTTATGATCCTTAAAGAGGATGAACAAGATATAGTTATGTCCGAAGGCGAGTATAGCCGCACAATAACGACTTATACGGCTATGTATGAAGGATTTAACTACACTATTATGCTTAACAAAGTTTATAATTTTGATAACATTTTAGTACATGAGTATATCAATTTTTATCATCATCCTTTCTTCTGTACTCCGGTTACACACAGCAACGACCGGAAATATCTTGTGTACAAAGAGGATTTATACGGGTACAGCGTACTGGATATAGAATCTAAAGAAACTTTCAAATATATTCCTGTCGCTTCATTGTATATCTCCACCGATTCCTTGAAATTCGAAGAAACATATATAGCAACTGATATTCATTATAATCCTGTCAATGACATGTTTGCGGCAGGAGGTTGCTTTTGGGCTGGACGTTATACAACATACCTGCTTGAAGTAAAAGACCCGATGAAGCAGTTTACCCGTTATTTAGATTGTAGAACAATTGTGCCTCATCAAGCAAAATATACCGATGTAGATTTCCACGAATGGGATGGCAATGATATTCTACTGAAATGTGATAATGAAATAATAAAAATCCCGCAAGCGAAATATATGAGATTTTTAAAGGAGTTGTTATGATAATCCGCCAGGAAACTCCATCCGACTACGCCGAAGTCTACCGACTCGTGAAAATATCGTTCGCGACGAACGCTGACGACGACGGAACGGTGCCGGATTATTTAAACGACCTACGCGAGAAAGAAACGTTCATTCCCGAATTATCATTGGTTGCAGAGATTGCCGGTAAACTTGTCGGGCAGATTGTCCTGTATAAAACAACATTCGGCAAATATACCGAATTGCTTCTCTCACCTATTAGCGTACACCCTGACTACTTCCGGCGCGGAATTGCTCGAGCAATGGTGGACGAAGCTCTGCGCATAGCTAAAGGTATGGGATTCCGCGCGGTATTCCTGTGCGGCAATCCCGAAATCTATGGGCGTTTGGGATTCGTTCCGACATATAAATACAACATCTTCCACAAAAACGACGAATCCAAAACCGCCGAATGGAGCATGGTTCGCGAACTCTACGACGGCGCGCTGGATGGAATTACGGGAATAATTGATACTGTTTAGAAAATTTCTGCTGCGGCATTGAAACCAACAAATCATTTTTAAGCGAGGTTATTAACATTTGAAAACCAATTGGAACAGGCTTGACAACGCCGCTATGCTTTTCCCGTCCGCGAAATGGGGTACGGAAACGCTCATGTTCAGGTTTACGTGCGTTCTGCACGAAAAAATCGATCATGAAACACTTCAAAGGGCGCTTAATGACACGATACAAAGTTTCGATATATTTCGCTGCGTGTTAAAGCGCGGTTTATTTTGGTATTATCTTGAACATTCGGAAATTAAACCCGTCGTCCGCGAAGAATATCACAAACTTTGCGCCGCGATTTACGATAAACGCATTAAAACACTGCTTTTCGAAGTGACTTATTTTGAAACGCGCATTAATCTCGAAGTATCGCACATTTTATCCGACGGAACCGGCGCGACAAATTTTCTTACTACTTTGGTTTCGTATTATTTAAGCTTCCGCAACGGATTGGAAATGCCGCCGGTTGGTTTCGACGCGTCGTATAATCAAATGCAAGAAGATAGTTTTTCGAAATACTATAACGGCAAAGACAAATTAAAAAAAGTCCGCAGACGGCGTGTGTGCAGGTTGCGGGGCAACCGTTATTCGGGCGATATGCTCCGGGTTATAACGGGTCATTTGAGCGTTTCGGCTCTGCTCGAAATCACGCACGAAAAAAAATCTTCACTCACCGCTTATCTAAGCGCGTGCCTGTTGAATTCGATAGCGGAGGACATTACCGTCCGGCAGCAAAAGAATCCGGTCTCGCTGTGTATTCCCGTCAATTTGCGTAATTATTTCCCTTCGCAATCCGCGCGCAATTTTTTCAGCACATTTTCAGTCGTGTACGATTATTCGTCGGAACCTACGGATTTTGATACGGTGCTCGCCAAAGTAAACGGAGTTTTCAAAGAAAAACTGACACGGGAATACCTGACTGGCACGTTAAATTCATACACCGCAGCGGCGCATAATCCGTTTGCGAAGATAGCTCCGCTGTTTTTTAAAGATATTGTGTTGAAAATCGCTTATTGGCGCAATAAAACCCGCAATACCGCTACGTTTTCGAATGTCGGAATAATAAAAATACCTGATATTTTTAACGGTTACATCGAATCTTTTGACGTCTGTACATCTACGAAATTTTTGCAGGCGAACGCGATTTCATACCTCGACAATTTTTCCGTGAGCTTTACAACCCCGTTCATCAACAGCGATATCGAACGCAGATTTTTCCGGATGTTGTCGGATCTTGGGCTTGAAATTACCATCACTTCCAATACGGAGGGACTTGAAATATAAATGAAACTGCAAAATCATAAATACTGCGACAAATGCAAAATCAATATTAACGGCGTTATGGAATACTGCCCGCTGTGCCAACACAAGCTTGACGGTGAAAACGGCGTGCGCCAATATCCGGTTATCACTACCGTTTACAGGCAATATGAATTTTACTTTAAATCGCTGGCTCTCGCGACGACCAGCGGCGGCGTTATTTCGTGCGCGATTAATCTTATGCTGCCGGAAAGCGGTTTTTGGTCGTTTTTTGTCCTGCTCGGTATAGCTTGTTTTTGGATTATGCTGTGGAACGTAATAAACCGGCGTTTCAATATCCCCAAATACATTTCGACGCAGGTGTTTATAATTTCGTTTATCAGCGTGATTTGGGATTTCGCCACCGTGTGGCACGGCTGGTCGGTCGATTATGTGATACCGATAACTTGCACGACGGCGATGTTCGCTCTCGCCGTAACGGGAAAGGTTATGAAATTGCCGGTTGAGAGTTTCATTTCAAGTATGCTTGCGGACGCACTTTTCGGCGTCGTGCCGATAATCTTTTACTTCAGCGGAATCTTACATATAATTATCCCGTCGGTCATTTGCGTATCGGTGAGCGTGATCGCGTTCGCCGCGATTGTGATTTTTAATGGTAGGAGTATTATCGTTGAGGTGCAGAAGAGGTTTCATATATGAAAAGAATATTTGTTTTTCTAATTATCATTTTAATGTTATTCATCGTTGGTTGCAAGGAATCCGAACCCGAACCGCCGATTATAGATACACATGAAACCGAGCTAATAAGAGAAGAATCCGTTGAAGTTACCGGACCGGAAACTGAAGTGATACCGGAAGAAATCGTAATCACATCGGATATCAAAGTGAACGTACTCGTGGAACCGTCACTGATGTTCGATCAAGTATACGACTTCAACGGCGGAATTGCGAAAGTTGTTTTGGATGACAAATACGGTTTTGTGAATAAATTCGGTGAATTTGTTTTGCCGGTTGAATACGATATGTTCGGCGATTTTCACGACGGAATGGCATGGGCGTTGAAAGGCGATAAATACGGTTTCATCGATACGACCGGTAATTTGGTTATACCGTTGACTTACCATTACAACGGCGGCGGATACGAACGCTACGATACTATCGTTGACTTTTCCGAAGGATTAGCTGCGGTTTCAATTGACGGCAAATGCGGATTCATCGATAAAACGGGGGAACTTGTCATTCCTGCGATATACGACGGCGAGTTTTACAAAGGCGAATGGTCGAGTTATTACCCGAAATTCAGGGACGGTTTCGCACGTGTGCGTATACTTGACCATGTAAATTATGAATCCGGATATATGCATTCATATTATAAATACGGCTATATAAACAAATCCGGCGAAGTCACCGTGCCGTTTGAATATGATTCTTTAGGCAATTATTTCGGATATTCCATAAATGGAATCACACAAGCGGTCAAAGATGGAAAAAGCGGATTAGTGGATGTGGCGGGCAATGTCGTCGTTCCGTTCGTATATGAGTTTATTTTATATTTTAACGGAGATCTGGCTTATGTGTATGATCATAATATTTTTCCTTATAATAATGGTTTTTATGTAAACACGGACGGCGTTGAAGTCACTGCACATGAGTTTTCAGGCAACCAATGGTCATCATATATCTATGAACCTGCTCACGGAGGATTGACTATCGCGTGCAGGAACGAAAAATTCGGCTGTATCGACCGCGACGGCAACATCGTGATACCGTTCGAATATGATTTTATAGAATATCGTTCCGCCGGATATTTCTATTGTTATAACCATTGGCTCAGCGAAGTTAAAGGCGGATGTTTTGACAAAAACGGGAATCGTGTAGAATATGTTGATGAGGTACCGTATTACGAAGGAGTTTACGTCACGATTGGTGATTATGATATACCGGAGTTCAGGCACAAATACGGTTTCACCGATGACGACGGTAATATCGCCGTGCCGTATATATACGATTACGCGCTGAATTTTCACGGGAGCCTCGCTTGGGTGCAAAAAGACGGGTTATGGGGGATATTAGAAATAGTTCAATAACAAAATCGTAAGCGCGCCGGTTGATTTTAATTCATCCGGCGCGCCCTTATTGCCCCCATACCCTAATTAACCTCATTAAACAAATCTATAGTTTTCTCCATCGCCGCAATCGTAGCGGCTTCCGCGCTCGTAACCCTTGACACTATATCCGGCGAAGCTGTAGATATAATACTCGAATAGATTCCCGCCGCCGAACCCCAATTGAAAACGTGACCCAAATCGAATACGCGCGAAGTGTAGATTATGTCGAGCATAGCGACCGATTCTTCATCACGCGAATACTTCGTTTTGACGGAAGTGTCGATATAAGCCGGAAAAGAGGTTATGCTCGCCTCAAACGTGATAGCTTCAAGCAGGATTCCCGTGCGTGTCAAATCTCTGTTCGTCATCGGAACGGCTACGCAGTTACTGTTGCCGTAGCTCATATTCTGATAGAATTTATCCTGCGCCTCGTTATATTTCGGGTTCGGAATGATACCGAAATCGGCTTCCTGCCCGCGCAGCAGGAACACGCGGTTCATGCCCGTGACATAAAACAACGCCTGACCCTTCTCCATAAGCGAGCCGAAAAGGTCGATATAAACGTCGACGTAAGTATTTTTTACATTTATACCCGCGAAAAGCGATATGGATTTATCTCCGATGAGATTAAATACCTTCTCGAACGCGCCGTAAACGCGTTCGTTTGCCATCGAGAATACCGGAAGGTCGTCCGCGTCTTTCGTGAAAATCAAAGTTCCCGCGCCCGCCATCAAAGCGTTCGCGTTCCACGTTTCGCCGACGATACCCCATGAATCGTCGTCCGCCATAACGCCGTCGCCGTCAACGTCGTAAGAAACCGCGACCGCCATCTCGCGCATTTTATCAAGCGTCCACTTGTTATTCGCAACGATTTCGTAAGGCGATTCGAGGTCGAAATCCGTTATCATATCCTTCGTGAACAAAACGACCCAAGTCCCGCTTTTGTCCATGAGCGTCATATCGTTCGTCGCCATGAAAAGCCGTTTTTCGATTGACAGCTGAGTGCAAGCGTTTTGATCCCACCACGGTTTGTCAAGCTTCAGATACGGAATGGTTTTTAAATCGACCATATACCCTTGACTCGCGAGCGTACCCGCCGTGCTTATCGAATCGTTGTAAACGTCGAAGTAATCCTCGTTCGCAAGGATCGTTGTCCGCGCTTTTGCTTCATAACTGGCTTCCTCGACCATAACGATTTTAACGTCGTAAGTTTCTTCTATGTACTGGTTGCGGAGCAGCACGGCGTCGTTTATAACGTCGCCGGCGGATTCCTCGAAAGAAACGGTGTCGATAATCTTCCAATGCGCGTTCTCGTAAGAGAGTCCGCGGGACAGGAACCTGAATTCGTAACCGCCAAACGTTTCCTTCGGCAGATCCGGGCGTTGCAGTCCGGTTTCGACTGGTTCAGACTCAACACTGCCCGCTGCGGTCGTGCCCGAAACATTTTTATCGTTTCCGCTATCGGAGCAGGTTGTTATTAAAATTATAGCAAATAAAAGTAAAAGTATGATGATTCTGTTACATTTCATATTGACAATCCCCCTATTATAAATTATAGCATTGTGCCCTTATATTGTCAATGAATATTTTTACACATTTTTTACGTAAAATTTTATTAAAATTAGCCAAAAAAATACCGCCGGTATATTTTTTTATTCCGGCAGTATATTATTTATACTCAAAATGCTAATTAATCTCCGGCTTCTTCTTCGCCGGCTTCTTCTTCTATGACTTCTTCCTCGCCTGTTGCTTCCGTTTCCTCTTCTTTTGCCTTCTTTTCACATGACAAAAATGATAAACTTAATGTAACGCACATTACTAACATAAGTAAAATAGCTATAAACTTTTTCATTGTTTTTACCTCCTGTTTAATTATTAAGTATACTATTTTACATTATACACAATAAATATGAATTTTTAATCATTTTAATATGAATATTTCTGATAAAATTTATGAATTTGCCAATATTTTACAGTTAAAATTCATATAATTATAAAAATTTTCAAATAATATATTTACTTTTGCGTATTTAAATGGTATAATTTTATTTATAATGTAATTAAGACACAGGAGGACTACATAAAAATGTCAAGAAAAATGAAAACAATGGATGGGAATACCGCCGCCGCGCACGTTTCGTACGCATTCACCGAAGTTGCGGGAATATACCCGATAACTCCCTCCTCTCCGATGGCCGAACTGACAGACCAGTGGGCCGCCGAAGGGCAAAAAAATATCTTCGGGCAATCAGTCAGAGTAATCGAAATGCAAAGCGAAGCGGGCGCGGCAGGAACGGTTCACGGTTCGCTCGCGGCAGGTGCGCTTACGACGACGTATACCGCGTCGCAAGGGTTATTACTCATGATTCCCAACATGTACAAAATCGCAGGAGAACTGCTTCCCAGCGTAATTCACGTCTCGGCTCGCGCATTAGCCGCGCACGCGCTTTCGATATTCGGCGACCACTCCGACGTTATGGCTTGCCGTCAAACCGGTTACGCTATGCTCTGCGCGGGTAACGTACAGGAAGTCATGGACTTGGGCGCTGTCGCTCACTTATCCGCAATCAAGGGGCGCGTACCTTTCCTGCACTTCTTTGACGGTTTCCGCACGTCTCACGAAGTACAGAAAATTGAATCATGGGATTACGCCGACCTCGCCGAAATGGTCGATATGGATGCCGTTGACAGATTCCGCGCCAACGCGCTGAATCCGGATCATCCGGTGCTTCGCGGTACAGCTCAGAACCCCGACATCTTCTTCCAAGCGAAAGAAGCAAGCAATAATTATTACACTGCCGTTCCGGGTATCGTTGAGGAATATTTCAATAAAATCAACGCGAAAATCGGCACGGATTACAAACTTTTCAACTATTACGGTGCGCCTGACGCTGAGAGAGTTATCATCGCGATGGGCAGCGTATGCGATACCATCGAAGAAACAATCGATTATCTCAACGCGCGCGGAGAAAAAGTCGGACTCGTGAAAGTTCGTTTATACAGACCGTTCATCAGATGCGCGTTCCTTGACGCGATTCCCGATACAGTTAAGAAAATCGCCGTCCTCGACCGTTGTAAAGAACCCGGCGCACTCGGCGAACCGTTATGGCTCGACGTATTAACCGCAATTTCCGGCTCAAAATTCGAAACAGTTCCCTGTGCCGGAGGACGTTACGGTCTCGGTTCGAAAGACACAACTCCTGCGCAAATCATCGCCGTGTACGAAAGCCTTAAAAATGGGTCAATCAAAGGCGGATTTACTATCGGTATTAACGATGACGTTACGCAACATTCTCTTCCCATTCTGGAAAATCCCGACACCACGCCCGCCGGAACGATTTCTTGTAAATTCTGGGGTATCGGCGGCGACGGAACAGTCGGCGCGAACAAGGATTCCATCAAGATCATCGGTGACCATACGGATAAAAAAGTTCAGGCATATTTCGCTTACGACTCGAAAAAATCCGGCGGCGTGACGATTTCGCATTTGCGTTTCGGCGACAAACCGATCCGCTCGACGTACTACGTTTCCAAAGCGGATTTCGTGGCGTGTCACAACATCGCCTACATCAATAAATACGATCTGACCGCTGACCTTAAAGAAGGCGGCGCGTTCCTGCTCAACACCGGTTGGACGTTCGACGAACTCAACGCGCGGCTCCCCGCGAAGATAAAGAACGACCTCGCGAAGAAGAAGTGTAAGTTCTACACCATCGACGGCGTTGCGATCGCCCGCGAACTCGGCTTGCGGCAATTCTTCTCAATGGTGCTGCAGTCGTCGTTCTTCAAACTCGCGAACATCATTCCGATCGACGACGCGGTCAAATATATGAAGGACGCGGTAGTGAAAACTTTCGGCAGGAAAGGCGAAGACATCGTCAAGATGAATCAGGACGCTATCGACCGCGGCATTGAAAGCCTCGTCGAAATCAAAATCCCCGCCGATTGGGCCGACGCGAAAGACGTTAGCGCAACCGATTGCCAATGCGATAAAAATTTAAGCAAACTCGACAAATTCGTTAAAAATATCCTCACCCCCGTCAACGCACAGAAAGGCGATTCGCTGCCGGTTTCGACGTTCCTCGAAGACGCCGACGGCACGTTCCCGCAGGGTTCCGCCGCATATGAAAAACGCGGTATTGCCGTTGACACGCCCGAATGGATTCCGGAAAACTGCATACAATGTAACTTCTGTTCGTACGTTTGTCCGCACTCCGTAATCCGTCCGGTTGCAATCAAAGACGGTGACGACGCGCCTGCTGATATGAAGCTCACCGCGATGACCGGTATGCCGGGATATAAGTTCGGTATGGCGTTGAGTGTACTCGACTGCACGGGTTGCGCTTCGTGCGCGAGCATTTGCCCGGGCAAAAAAGGCGAAAAAGCCCTCAAGATGAAACCGCTCGGTACGCAAATTGCGCAACAGGAAATATTCAACGACACTGCGTATAAATATGTTGACGATAAAGAAGTTCTATCGAAATTTAAGACCTCGACGGTCAAAGGCAGTCAGTTCTTACAGCCGCTGCTTGAATTTTCGGGCGCGTGTCCGGGTTGCGGCGAAACTCCGTATGCTAAATTGATTACGCAATTGTTCGGCGACAGGATGTACATCGCGAACGCGACGGGATGTTCGTCAATTTGGGGCGGTTCCGCTCCCGCAACGCCGTACACGACGAATAAATTCGGCAGAGGTCCGGCTTGGGCTAACTCATTGTTCGAGGACAACGCAGAATACGGATTCGGAATGGCTTCGGCAGTTCGCCACAGGCGCGAAAAACTCGCGAGCATCATCAACAAATTCGCCGGCTGCGGATACGATGTTATCGACGGTCCGGCAAGCAATTGGCTCGCGGCGATGAATGACGGCGAAGCGTCCAAAGCGGCTTCCATCGAACTTGAAAACGCACTCATCAAAGCTAACGAAGAATGCGGAACCTGCGGCTGTGAGTTCGATCCACTCTACAAGCAAGCGTTGGCGATGAAAGACTTGTTCATCAAGAAATCCGTTTGGATTTTCGGCGGCGACGGCTGGGCTTACGACATTGGGTTCGGCGGACTCGACCACGTTATCGCTTCGGGCGAAGACGTGAATATCATGGTTTTCGACACCGAAGTTTACTCCAACACCGGCGGTCAGGCGTCCAAAGCAACGCCGACGGGTTCGATTGCACAGTTCGCGTATTCGGGTAAAAACAACAAAAAGAAAGACCTCGCGAGTATCGCGATGTCTTACGGATATGTTTACGTCGCTCAAATCGCGATGGGCGCGGATTACACCCAGACCCTCAAAGCGATCACGGAGGCTGAGAATTACAAAGGTCCGTCGCTCGTTATAGGTTACGCGCCGTGTATCAACCATGGTATCAAGGGCGGTCTTACAAACGCTATGGCGGTAACGAAGAGTGCGGTTGCGGCGGGATATTGGTTCAACTTCAGGTTCAATCCCGAAGCGGAGAAGCGGTTCACGTTAGACTCAAAAGCACCGTCTGAATCGTACAATGACTTCATCATGAACGAAACGCGTTACAATTCGTTGTTGCGTTCGTTCCCGGACAGAGCGAAGCGGTTGTTCGAGGACGCGCAGGCACAGGCGAAAGTTAAGTACGAACAATTAGCGAAGTTAGAAGAATCGCAGACGTTTTA
>WREN01000058.1 GCA_009779295.1 Oscillospiraceae bacterium
AACAAAAATCGGATCAAAACGCTGGGAGCAGCTTACAGAAATAGCATTTATCGCCGTTTACGCGGCTGAGCAGATGGCTAATGCCGGGCTGCTTGAAATGGGAATAAGTAAATTAGATTACGCAACACTGAGAGTTAAAGAAGCGTTGGCAAAACTTGGAATTACTTTTGACGACGCACTTATACGCGCTGCTATCGAAGCTATTGTTCTTGATTTGAAGAAAGGTAAATAATTTATGAACGTTAGAAGCAGGAGAAGGGAGTCCGTCCTGCTTTTTCGTGTGCATTTTCGTGTGCACTTTTTGATATAATTTATTGCTCATGGAGATAAATAAATGATTAAAACGGTAATATTTTAACTGTGTAAATTTCATATAAAACCTTACTGCATAACGGTGAAAACGTTAAATATAGAACAGGCAACACATCATCTGTGCTGCCATATCTGGAGCGGGCGAAGGGAATCGAACCCTCACATCAACCTTGGGAAGGTCGTACGCTGCCACTACATCACGCCCGCGAATTTGGCCCGCTCTACAGGATTTGAACCTGCGGCCATCGGAATCGGAATCCGGTACTCTATCCAGCTGAGCTAAGAGCGGAGATTTTATTTATTATAACACAAAAATTCGATAATGTAAATATATTTATAATATTTTTTAAAAAAGTCTTGAATTTTATTGTAATTAATTATATAATCATATATATAGGCGAAATTTTTAAGGGGTGGCAGAATATTATGCGTAAAATTATATCGTTGGCAATCGTATTTATTTTAATTACAGTGACAATCGTCGGTTGCGCAAATGACGGCGAAAATAACAAAATCAATGACAATGATTTATCATCTGACCAAATTGAAAATACCACAGAAGACGTATCAAAGAAAATACCTGATCCGATATTAACAGCCTATAATTTAAACGGCCGTGATTATCATCTGTTAGTACCGGCGTCGGTCGGGTGGGTCAATTCGCGCGATTTTGAATATTTCCCTGAATTGGCAGGTGAACCTATCAATGACGCGGTTCAGGCGAGAATAATCGCCGTTGAAGAAATGTATAACTGTGTTATAAAAGCAACGCAATCGGGCTCTATGGTATCTGACGCTCGCAGGGAAATCTTAGCTAACGGGACGACTTACGACGTAATCATGCCCGCGCTGACGGAAGTGAGCCAAATTGCCGGTGAAGGGTTATTGCTCGACTTATATAAAATTGATACGCTATATTTTGAGATGCCGTGGTGGAGCAGCCAGTCATGCAAAAATTTATCGATTATGAATAAATTATATTATACAATGAGTGATGTTAGCGTAATAGATAATGACGGCATCGGCGCTATGATATTCAATAAAGCGTTGATAATATCCCACGATCTGGAAATGCCGTACCAATTTGTATATGAAGGTGCATGGACTTTTGACAGACTATATAGTCTTTGCAAGGGGATAAGCCGCGACCTTAACGGCGACGGTGTTATGGATAAGGACGATCAATACGGCTTTATTACCGATAACGGTAACATTCTCGGTATGTTGTATGCCGGCGGCAATAAACTGGTGACAAAAGACAGCGACGATATTCCGTCGCCGTCAATAAATAATGACCGGACAATGAATATCGTCGATAAAGTTATTGAAATATTCAACGACAAAACTACATTTGCGCAAACCATGCTTTTCGGAGACGCCGTAGCATGTAATAACGCATTTATGAACAACCAGATTTTAATCAGATACAGCGCGATGTTCCGTTTTACGCAAATACGTGAGATGGAAAACGATTTCGGATTCTTACCGCTGCCGAAATTTGACGAAACTCAAGAAAGTCATCATCACCCGTATTCATACGCCAGTCCGGGAGTCGCTATACCGATAACCGCGCAAAATCCTGAAGAAAACGGCGCAGTGCTTGAAGCGTTGGCCTATTACGGACGCACTGTACTTTTGCCTGCGTACTATGAAATAAATCTTCAGACAAAAATCACACGCGACGAGGATTCCCCAAAAATGCTCGATATAATATTTGATACCGGTATCGTGGATTTGGGGTATATATACAATTTCGGCGGTATGCGAGAAATGTTCGCGCAGTTCGTAAACAACAATTCAAATACATTCCCGTCCGCATACGCTTCGCTCGAAACTAAGATACTTACTGAAATCGACAAACTCGTTGAAACGTTTAAGGAAGTTTATTAAGGAGATATATTTATGAAAAAGATTATTATTTTATTTATTGTTCTGATATTTATTATTGGTTGTTCTTCAGGGACCGAAAACGCTGACACCAAAGAAACTTTACCGTTTGAACAAACAGAATCAATCGCAGACGCATCAGAGGGAAATAAATTACCTGCGCCGAAATTAACGGAGTATAATTTAAACGGCCGCGCGTTTAATATTTTAGTGCCGCAATCGGTCGGATGGGTAAATTCCCGTGATTATGAAATTTTTCCGGAGTTGAGCGGAGAACCTGTCAATGACGCTGTACAGGCAAGAATCATTGCCGTGGAAGAATTGTATAACTGTGTGATCAAACCGATCTATTCAGGCACGATGATTGCCGACGCCCGCAAAGATATATTGGCTGAAGGTAATGCTTACGACATTCTCATACCAGCGATGACGGAAGTAAGTCAGATCGCCGGAGAAGGTTTATTGCTTGACATGTATACCCTCGGCGCGCTGTATTTTGAAATGCCGTGGTGGAACAGTTCAGCGTGTGATAACCTGTCGATTATGGGTAAATTGTATTATACGCTGGGCGACGTCACTTTAATCGCGTACGACGGGCTTTCCACAATGATATTTAATAAAGAACTGCTTATTTCGAATAATCTCGAAACACCGTATCAATACGTTTATAACAAAACATGGACATATGATAAACTGTACAGTATGTGCAAAGGTGTGAGCCGCGATTTGAACGGCGACGGCATTATGGACAAGGATGACCAGTACGGATTGCTGGCGGACAACAACAGTATCATTTTCATGCTGTATGCCGGCGGAGAAAGGCTCGTTAAGAAAAACAGCGACGATATACCGTATCCGACGATCAATACCGACCGTGTTATAAGAATTGTCGATAAGATATTGGAAATATACGGTGACAGCACGACAACCTCCCCGACGTCTGTTTTCGGAGATCACGGTGCCGCGAACGCGCCTTTTATGAACAACCAGATTTTATTCAGGATAACCTCGATGTTCAGGACGACGCAGATCCGCGAAATGGAAAGCGATTTCGGGTTCATTCCTCAGCCGAAATTCGATGAGCTCCAAGCGGATTTCCAGCATACATATTCATACGCCAGCCCGGGAGTAGCGATACCGATGAATGTTCCGAATCCGCAGGAAAACGGCGCGGTGCTTGAAGCGCTGGCATATTACGGGCGTTTGACGGTTCTGCCGGCATATTATGAAATCAACCTGCAAACGAAAATTACCCGCGACGAGGATTCCGTTGTAATGCTTGATATTATTTTCAATACCGCGACTACAGATTTGGGATTTGTATATAATTTCGGCGGTATGCGCGAAATGTTCACGCCTTTCGTCGCGAATATGTCGAATACTTTTCCGTCCGCGTACGCTTCTATAGAAACAAAATTATTAACTGAAATAGACAAAATAGTCAATACTTTCAGTTCGCTTTCGTGAGGTGATATTATGAAAAAAATTGTAACAATACTAATAATTCTTATATTTATTTTCGGATGTACCGATAAAAATCCTGAAAACAAAGAAACGCCGCCGGTTGATCCATTGGAAATAACGCCGGCCGATTCATCAGATAATCTACCGGATCCGAAGTTCGGGAATTACAATTTAAACGGCCGTGCGTTCAATATATTGGTACAGCCGTTGGGTGGATATATAGTAAGCGATTTTGAAGTTTTTCCGGAATTGAGCGGAGAACCTGTCAACGACGCGATCCAAGCCAGAAATATCGCTATGGAAGAATTATACAATTGCGTTATCACTCCGATTTATTCAGGTACTATGATCACTGACGCGCGCAAAGATATATTAGCCGAGGGAAACGCTTATGACGCGATCATGCCCGGGTTGATAGACGTCAGTCAGCTTGCCGGCGAAGGTCTGCTGCTTGATATGTATAAAATCGATACGCTGTATTTTGATATGCCGTGGTGGAGCGCCGAGGCCTGTAAAAATTTATCCATTATGCACAGATTGTATTATACTTTGGGTGATTTGAGTATCGTGGATAAAAACGGTATGGGTGCCTTGGGATTTAATAAAGCGTTGATTACTTCATATAATTTGGAAAGCCCGTATCAATGCGTGTATAACGATACATGGACGTTTGACAAGTTCCATTCAATGTGCAGGGGCGTAAACCATGATTTAAACGGCGACGGTATTATGGACGCGGAAGACCAGTACGGACTTTGCACGGATTATTTAAACGCTTTCGGTATGGTATTAGCAAGCGGAGAAAAACTCGTATCGAAAGACAAAGAAGATATACCGTATCCGTCGATTAATAACCCGCGTGTTATAGCTGTTGTCGATAAAACTATACAAATATACAGAGATGAAACCGCTTTCGGGCAAACTTCAATTTTCGGAGGTCATGAACAGGTAAACGCGCCTTTTATGAACAATCAAATCTTGTTCCGGCATACGTCCATGTACCGTTTTTCACAAGTACGTAACATGGAAAGCGATTTCGGATTTATCCCTATGCCGAAATTTGATGAAATTCAGGAAAGTTATCACGCTTCTTATTCATACGGAGCGCCCGGCGTTGCGATTCCGATAACCGTATCAAATCACGAAGAAACCGGAGCTGTTATCGAAGCGCTGTCATATTACGGACGTTTGATCGTAATGCCCGCGTATTACGAAATTAACTTGAAAACAAAAATCACGCGCGACGAGGATTCGCCTGTAATGCTTGATATTATTTTCTCTGTCGCTTCAATAGATTTGGGATTCGTATACAATTTCGGAGATATGCGCGAAATGTTCACGCCGTTCGTCGTCAATAATGAAAATACTTTCCCGTCCAGATATGCCGCTATCGAACCCAGAATACTCAATGAAATTGAAAAACTTATTGATACATTTAATTCGTTTTCATAAAAAATTAAAATTATAAATTATAAATTGAAGGAGATATGAAAATTATGTTTGTAAAAAAGATCGACGTCCACATACATACCACGTATTGGACCGAGGGCGCTTTAAACCGCTGGAGCGCCGATACCTACGCGACGCCGGAACAAATCAGGGAAAAGTATGACGCGTGGGGTATTGAAAAGGGAATTATTCTCCCAGCGGTAAATCCTGAATGTTCGTTCGCTATACAGTCGAATGAAGAAGCATATCAACTCACAAAAAAGTATCCGGATGAATTTTATTGGTTCTGCAATATCCATCCGAGAATGGGCAATAATTTGCCGACTACAGATTTTTCAAAATTTATCAACCATTATAAGCAATTCGGCGCAAAAGGCGTAGGCGAATTGACTTTCAACATGTATGTTGACGACCCGTTTACAGAAAACCTGTTATATCATTGCGGCGAATGCGATATGCCTGTAATATTCCACATCGGACCGCAAATAGACGGCTGTTACGGTTTCGTTGACGATTTTAATTTACCGCGAATCGAAAAAATGTTGAAAAAATATCCGAAATTGAAGATGATCGGACATTCGCAGCCGTGGTGGGCGGAGATTTCAAGCGATGTGACGGTCGAAACCAGAAATTCATACCCGCCGGGGAAAGTAACGCCCGGCAGAGTTTGCGAACTGTTGCGGGAATATGAAAATATGTACGGCGATCTTTCCGCCGGAAGCGGTTTCAACGCGGTTTCGCGTGATCCGGAGTTCGGTTACAGATTCCTTGAGGAGTTTCAGGATAAATTGATGTTCGGCACGGACATATGCGCACCGCATAATTTTATGCCGTTGTCCGGCTGGCTCGATGAAGCGTTGACAAACAATAATATCTCCCAAACAACTTATAATAAAATTTGCCGTGAAAATGCAATATGTGTATTGAAATTAAATTAAAAGAGGTGTATAATATAATATGAAGATGAATATAGTTTTTGCTGGATTCAGGCACGGGCATATTTTTGATTTATGGAATAAAGCTAAAAAGAATCCCGATATAAAAATATTGGGTGCATGGGAGGAGAACGATGCGGCGCGTGAAGCCGCCGCAAAATCCAACGGCGTAGATTTTAACTATAGTACATATCAAGCGGTGCTTGAAGATAAGAGCGTTGATATAATTGC
Source organism: Oscillospiraceae bacterium (assembly GCA_009779295.1). Taxonomy (GTDB): domain Bacteria; phylum Bacillota; class Clostridia; order Oscillospirales; family CAG-272; genus WREN01. Next base: position 6,279 of record WREN01000058.1, read on the forward strand.
AATAGGCGATTATTTCGGAAAGCGCGGGTCGCTGGCGATCAAGGCGTTGCGGGCAGGGAAGCATGTTATGGTAGACAAACCTTTATGTACTTCGATAGAAGAATTGGATGAAATCGAAAAATTATCGAAGGAAAAGAATCTGTGCGTAAGTTGCATGTACTCAATGCGCTATGTTGAAAGTACCATAGCGGTCAAAGGCATAATAGAAAGCGGAAAGCTCGGAAAGATACACAGTATCTTCTTCAGCGGACAGCATCCGCTCAATTACGGTTCAAGACCGGCTTGGTATTATGAAGAAGGAAAACACGGAGGAGTCATAAACGATATAGGAATCCACGGCATAGATTTCATCGAATACACTATGGGATTGAGACCCGTGAAAGTCTTGGCGGCGCGCGAATGGAACGCGTTCGCAACAGCGGAACCGCATTTCAAAGACAGCGCGCAGTTCATGATCGAGCTTGATAACGGAGCAGGAGTTATAGCGGACGTGTCATACGCCGCGCCAACTTCATTTTCGTATTCGCTGCCTACGTACTGGGCGTTCAACATCTGGGGAAGCGGCGGTATGTTGAAATTCGTTTCCGGCGTGAACGATGTGGAAGCGTATTTCGAGGGAAGCAAAGAAGCCGTGCATTTCGGAGGGGATAAACCAGACAGCGATTACATCACCGATATTTTAGCCGAAATAAACGGCGAAGGCAATTCAATAATCACAACAAGCGCCGTATTACAATCGGCGCGGGATACATTATTAATACAAAAAGGAGTAACATAATTATAATGCATGAGAATAAAAAACTTGGATTTGGTATAATAGGGTGCGGCTTGATAGCCAATTGGCATCAAATAGGCGTAGAGGAATCTGGACAGGGGTACACAGTAGGCGCATTCGATATAAAACCGGAATATTCGGAGAACTTTTGTAAGAAATATAATATCAAGCAATTCATCGAAATTGAGGATATGTTATCCGATGATAACATCGATATCGTTTGCGTGTGCACGCCGAGCGGATTGCACGCGAAGTATACATTACTGGCGGCTGAAGCGGGGAAACACGTATTGGTTGAGAAACCGATGGCGCTGAACGTTGAGGACTGCGACGCTATCATCGAAGCGTCGGTAAAATATAACGTTAAAATCGGAGTGGTTTCGCAGTTCAGGCTGCGCAAGGCGATGGGCATATTGAAATCGGTCGTCGCAGATAACCGGCTCGGAAAAATCGTTACCGGCGATTTGTATATGAAATATTTCCGCTCGCAGGAGTATTACAATCAGAGTAAATGGCGCGGTACATGGGAACTTGACGGCGGCGGCGCGCTTATGAATCAGGGCATCCACGGTGTTGACACTCTGCTTTACATAATGGGACCGGTCAAAACCGTTTACGGAATGGCAAGGACTTTGATAAGAAACATTGAAGTCGAAGATACGGCGTCGGCGGTTGTGGAATACGTGAACGGCGCGCTGGGCGTAATTCAGGGAACGACTTCGGTTTATCCGGGTTATCCGCGCAGAATTTCTATTTCAGGCACGAAAGGAACAATCGACGTAACTGAAGATACCTTCACCGAATGGAATATCGAAAACGAAGAAGTTCCCGCGGATATTAAACTTGGGGGCGCGATATTATCAAGTTCGCGCGAACCGAAAGATATCGACCATGCGGGACACAATATGCAAGTCAAGGATATAATTGACGCGGTATTGGAGAACCGGCTGCCCTCTGTCGATTGCAGGGAAGGCAGAAAAGCCGTGGAACTTATAACGGCGATATATAAATCATCGCAGACAAATCAACCAATAAATTTAAATTAGGATGATGAATATGATTAAAGTTTTAGTTTGGTGCGAAAACATACAAAACAAAACGCAGGAAGACGTTATAGCTGTTTATCCTGAGGGAATGCACAACACGATCGCGAACTTCTTACGGGAAGACCCCGATATCTCAGTCGAAGTCGCGACGCTCGATGATCCTAATTGCGGAATCACCGAAGAAAAAATCGCTAATATAGACGTCGTATTATGGTGGGGGCATGTAGGACACAACAAAGTTCCGGATGATATTGTAGAAATACTTTACACCAACGTCGTTAAACGCGGAATGGGTATAATGTGCTTACATTCGGCGCACTATTCCAAAATCTTCAAACGCCTGATGGGAACTTCTTGCAGCTTGCATATTCCTCCGCCGGGTTTGGGAGCCGAAAAGTTATGGACGTTGCTGCCCGGACATCCGATCGCGCAAGGCATTCCGAATCCGGTCGAAATTGAAACGGAAGAGTGTTACAATGAATTCTTCGATATTCCGCAGCCGGACGAACTTGTCTTCAACGCCGCTTTCGTGAATTGCGGTTCATTCCGCGCAGGCGCGGCATATCACCGCGGACGCGGCAAGGTGTTCTATTTCCAGCCCGGGCATGAAACTGTTCCGGTGTACAGACAAAAAGAAATACAGGATATAATTTTTAACGCGGTATATTGGGCAAACAATAAAACAAAAAATAAATAATAAAAAATAACTTATAAGGAGAATATTTTATGAGCAAACTTGCATTATTAGGCGGAGAAAAATCAGTTCAGGGCAATATACCCGCTGATTTGTTTAAATGGCCGATCATAACGGAAGAAGATGAAGCGGCGGTGCTGGAAGTATTACGGCGCGCCGGTATGTCAGGTACGGACGTAACTGAAAAATTCGAAAAAGAATTCGCGGAATGGAACGATACCAAATACGCGATAGGCGCCGCTAACGGAACAATGGCGTTGCAGGGCGCTATGTACGCGTGCAAACTCGGCGTAGGCGACGAATTGATCTGTCCGAGCAAAACATACTGGGCTTCGGCTATTCAGGCGTTCAACCTCGGCGCGACGGTTGTATTTGCGGACATCGACCCGTATTCGCTGTGTATTTCCCCGAAAGATTTAGAGCGCTGTATCGGTCCGAGAACGAAGGCGATCATGGCTGTGCATTATTTGGGGCACCCGTGCGATATGGATCCGATTTTGGAGATCGCAAATAAATATGGTATCAAAGTTATCGAAGATATTTCGCACGCGCAGGGCGGAATGTATAAAGGCAGAAAATTGGGAACTATCGGTTACGTAGGCGCTATGTCGCTTATGTCCGGCAAATCGTTTGCGACGGGCGAAATGGGTATGGTCGTAACTAACGATAAAGAAGCGCACGACAGGGCGCTCGCGTATATGCACTATGACAGAAACACTTCGAAAAATATTTCGACCGACTACCTTTTGCCGTATCTCGGAATGCCGCTCGGCGGTATGAAAGGTCGTGTCAACCAGACATGCGCGGCTATGGGACGTGTGCAGCTCAAATATTATGACGAACGCACCACTGAAATCAGAAAAGCGATGAATTACTTCTGGGACCTGCTTGAGGATGTCCCGGGGATTCTGCCGCACCGCACAAATGAAGCTAAAGGTACGACGATGGGCGGATGGTACGCCGCGCACGGAATATATAAACCGGAAGAGCTTGAGGGTTTGTCAGTACAGAAATTCTGTGAAGCGGTAAGCGCGGAAGGTTTCGGAACATGGCCGGGCGGTAATTATCCGCTGCATAAACACGCGATATTCCAGACTTTCGATGCTATGAACACGGGTAAACCGACTCGCGTCGCGTTCGCCGAAAGAGACGTCCGCGAACTCGATAAGGATTTGCCTGTATGCGAGGGAATTAAAATTTACAGTATTCCGTGGTTTAAAAAGTATATGCCGGAATATATCGAAATGCACGCGAACGCTTTCAAAAAAGTGGCGGAAAATTATAAAGATTTATTAGATTCCGATCCTAACAGAGATAAAGATGTTATATCCGGACGCTGGCATTTCTACGCGCACCACAAAGACGATAATTAATAACAGAATAACCTTCCCCTGTCTTTGAAAAAGAGACAGGGGAACAGGTATTTAAACGGAGGAATATAAAAAATGGGAAAAAATATCTATATATGCACAGAT
>WREN01000059.1 GCA_009779295.1 Oscillospiraceae bacterium
AAAGAAACTCATGAGTATCATGCGCTCTATTCAGTCAACCAAAAATCGCGTTGCTTCTTTCTTCGATAACGAACACGTCAAATACGCCAAATCTTACGAATAACTTTATCACCGGGTTAATACTTCCGGCGGCGGCTTCCGGTTTCGCTTGATTGCCGCCGCAGGATGCTAATAATAACACAATCAATAATATTATAGATAATTTTTTCATTTTAAATCTCCTTTTTAAGATATAAACACTGTACCCGCAGACCAGCCGTCCATTAGTGGAAGATTTACATACGCATACCCGTTCCCGTCAAAACCGGCGCTCAATTCAATCTCCTTGTCTGCGTCCATGTACATAAATTTTTTACCGACCGGACGGTTGATAATTAATGTCAAATCTTCAGCCTTTTCAATGCCCGTGTTCAACAGCGTAACGTTCTTGATTTTATCGCCGATATTTTTTCTCGGATATAACTCGATCCTGTTCGGCTCTTCAATCAATACCGTTATCTCTCCGCCTATATATTTATATGCGGCGATGATTTGTTTGCGTCGTTGAAAACTCAAATTCTCCGACCACGGCGCGTAACCGAAAACGACCCATTTGCCGCCTGACGGCGTATTGATTACAGCGTCGCTTACGGTTTGATTTGCGTTTGATTGTGTACATTCACATCCTAACAATCCGCGCGTGCCGTAAACGGCTAACGGCTCCGTATGAGCGTTATTTTCGATACGGTAAGTCTTTTCCGCGCCGCCGAACATACATTCAAAACCTTTTACCGTCAATTCGGCATTGACGATGTGGTCGGTGAATAAAATGCCGGGTATCGCCTCGAAACAGGGAATATCTTTCGCATACGGAACAGCCGAAGCGCCCGTCAATCCTCCGAAACCTCTGTTATTCAATATTTCCAGCGTTTCCGCGTCGGTCATTACCGATTTCGCGGTGAGAAATTTGATTTCGTCCCCGGACAAACATGCCGCGAACCTGCCGTCAAGAATATATACCGGATCGTTCTGTTTCTGATAAGTCACCGGAAGCCCGATGTCGGAATAGCCCGCAAAACCGTTCGGATTGACGTTATGCCAGTTAGAATGTTTAAGATTCCAGTAATTCTCAGGAAAATAGAATTGCGCGCCAGCCCTTACGGTTGCTCTGTTATCCTTTTCAAGCGCGTCCCAATAATTTCTGTGCCGGGAAAGTTCTCTGAATAACGTTTCCGCAAATGAAAAATCTTCCTGCTGCCGCGGTATCGCCGAATAACTTAAAAAATTAAATCCCTGCGCAAGATGCAGAGTGGATTCAAGGCAAGTCCCGTAAGCCGATTTTGAAAACCATATATGAGGATAGTTTTCCACTTCGGGGCAGCGGTCCGTCACATATTCAGGCAAACGCGCTAATTGCCATTCGATTTGCCGAGCTTTGTACGGGAGCTGTTTAGGTTCGCGGTCGCTGTACGCGCCCGCTCCGCTTCTTGACATGACTTTCGCACCGCCTGCCCGCATATATGCGTCCGACGCCAAAAGCGAGGACAACCCGGTGTAATCGCCGTGCTGCTGTCCCATTATGGTTGACGGACTCCCTCTGGAAATGGCTTTTGCAAGACGGTAAGCGTATTCGGCGATTCCTTCGTAGGAAAAGTTGACAAACTGCTCCCTGATATTCAAATCCTCATTGATTTTTTGAACGAGCTCGTCTTTGGAGTAATGGTATCCATGCTGTTCATTGAATTTTGCGATGCAGTTTTCACACAAGCAACGCGGAAACTGCCCGAAAATCCTGATTCCCATATCGTCGTCGGGCCAGATTACGTCAGGTTTCAATTCGCGCGCGTAAAGTTCCAAAACTTCGGAAAAATATTCTTTAACGCGTTCGTTGCGCCAGCAATAGAGGGTCATAGTTTGATCGCCGTCGAAAATATCCTGATAAAGCTCTTTGCCGAAAAGCGATGAACCGTCGGAAGCTAAACTCGCGCATTGTAACGATACTTTGATACCGCCGGTACGCAGTTCAGAGACAATCGGTTTGATTGCCTCTATAAACTTGTAATGGTGTTCCATTTTTAGCCCGCCCATAGGTATTAATAACCATACGGCGTCGCATGAACCGGGGTGTTTTTGAGCCGTGCCAATGAGTTTGCGGTAGAAAATCAAATCGTTATCCGCGTAACCCCACATTCTGTGTTCGATTCTCATACTATTTCAACACCACGTCAAAGACATCCGCGCCGCGACCCGCGACCCTGCATTGGAACGTCGTACCGACCGGAGACAACGGATAACCTTCATATCGCGTCAAACATTTAACGGATTCGATTTCAATTTTCATATCTACCATCGGATGGTTGTAGTAATAATCGTCATTTGCCAAAATTACACGATAATGTTTGTCGTCGGTTTTGGTAGCGATAATTTCGCAGCTTTCGCGGTATTTGATTATTTCGGGGAAACCGCATTTCTGATTGATTTCATCGGCGAACTTTCTGTAATAATCTTCGGGAACGGGCTTATATTCAAGCGGATGCGTCCACAGCATATGACATTTCTCCATCGAATATTTCGGGTCGAAATCGTAATCCATTTTGTATTCGCCTACAAAAAATACTTCACCGTTCTTATATTGTTTTAACGAATTATATTCATCTTCCGGCAGCAAATCATAATTAGTTACGAGCAACGGTCCGTTTAAATGTTCGATATTCTCTATCCGCGCAATACTGAATACCGGCGCGCCCGCGAACATTAAATCCGCGACAATTCTATACGTAGGCGTGCGGCGGTTCTTGATAAACTCCGCGATTTCATTGTCGAGCCGTTTGTCCGACCAAATCACCGTAACGCCGCACGGTTTAGAATTCTCAGGTATCATGCCGATGTTCCAGCAATTTCGGATAAAGTTCCAGTCCGATTCGTACAAAGAATCTGCAAGACAGAAGAACGGTCCGTCGGTTATGGATTTATATTTCCCATCGTCAAAGAACAGCGTATTCAGATTGCAAATGACATTGCGAACCATAGAAGTCGGCATATGCTCAAGCACGCCCCATTGTTCGTGCGAATCGTGTATTCCGGCGAGCGGCGTTATACGCAAATTCGGCATTGCCGCGCGGTTCATCATCAGCGTGGTCAGATATTCGTAATGAATCCGCCGCCGCATCTTGTCGGTCATGAGATAGCCGTTGTCCTGCTCCGACAATATCGCGAGTCCCGCAGAAACGTCCTCGACCATACAGCCGTCGATACCCGCTGCCGCGACGGCGCGGTAATCCACGCCGTATCTGTAGATCGCCTCGAACGGGTCGCGTGTCCATGCGCTGTTGAATACCGCTTCTTTACCTGCGTCTTTTGAACGTTTAGCATACTTGTTATAAAAGATTCCCCATCGCCAAGTGTGGAAATCAATCCATTCCTGCCGTAATTCGCTCCAGATATATGCCGCTCTGTTCTCCGTTTCCGGCAGAACTATTTTGGAATACTCCGTAAACTGATTGACCATCTCATCCGAATAATCGCCGTATTGCAACGCCATTCTGTACGAAGAAATCCCGTCGGCAATCTGTACGCCGTCGAAATTGTAATCGTTTAACACTTTTATTGTAGCCGTTTGCAATACGTCCTCAAACGGCGTACCATCCGCTAAATTTTTAAGCACGTTGAAACTTCCTGCGCGTTGATTAAACGCGCTCGTTTCGCACAGGTACATCTTGTCCTTCATGTATTCGCCAGCCATGTTGAAATAGCTCAAGTAAACTTTTATGTCATGCTTATGAAATTCATCTATCAAGCCCTTTAACTGGAAATTCGTCCAATCCTGTCTGTTTCGTTCCGGCGAGGACAAATGCCCGCCGTAACTTTGCTCGTTGGGGTGAAGCTCATATTCGTGATCCAAACCTTTATACCCCAGCACAAATTCCGCCCACGTCAGCAGCAGGGAAGCGCCGTCAGGAATAAATTTGCAGCGGTCTAAATAATTCTGCACGCCGTAATCCGCTTGCGTATTGTCGAAAGTGATGAGTTCGACCCAAATCCATTTTTGATAGTTATCGTTCATTAACATATTTCATCACCATGTTCCTTAATCCAGTTTTTGATAAACGCGGGAGCTTCCAATCCAACGTCGCAGACGTTGTTGGAGCAGAACACAACGCCGTCAAGTTTGCCGCTTTTCATAAGGTCGTGATAAAATTCCATTTGATATTTCAATAAGTCCAACGGCATGGGCGTCGAACCGCCGCCGTAATTCCATAAATAACAACCGCCCAATAAAGGTTTACCGGTATCCCAATACTTGCGGAATTTTTCAAAATTCGCTTCAATATCGATTAAATTCTTCGCTTCCCACGTCCATAACGTGGCGACGTCACATTCTTTTAAGTATGGAATTACTATTTCGTTCATTTCCTGCGTGTAAATAACTGTCCATAACTGCATCTCACGACCGGATTTTTCGGTCAGGTCTTTTTTAAAGTTCGCGAGCGACTGCGGCGAATACATATTAATTCTGTGCGGGTTCAAAAAATCATCCATAATACCGCCGACAATATTCGGATGGTTTCGCGCGGCTTCGGCAACCGCGTCGATATCGGCGCCGCCGTTATTGTTGCGTGTTGACGAACCGTCTCCGATAATCGACCATACCACTTTGTTAAGGCAATCCAACGCCAAAGCATCCTGTTCAAACGGCGGTTCGGGCTGCCCTCCAAATACGACGCGGCACATATTCGGCGTACCCAGATACATCGCGCCTTCAAGCGGCGTCATTTTGCTTTTCATCGGGATATTGTAATAATCGTGTACGCCGCGATCGTGACCCCATATCCACATTTTGTTTTTAATTTTTTCCATAATTTTATAATTCAACCTTTCCGTATATTATTTCATTTCCTGATTGCAAATATAAATCTATTATATCCGATTGGAGATTGCCCAATCGGTTGCGCGCTGTAAAAAATGTTGCGGGTTTTAATGAAGTTTCAATTTTTGTTGTGTTTTCAAAATCAGTTATATAATAACCATCGTTTTTGCAGTAAATAATTTTAAGTTCGCCGTTTTCCGCGATATGAAACGCACCGCAGTAAGAAATGGGTTTTGTTTGAAAGTCGAGCGTCACCGCGTGAATAATTTTACCGTCTTTGACTGCTTTATATTCGAGTGAAACGTCGAACTCCGTATCAGGGAAAAATTTCTCTTTCATTTGCGGAAAATTCATGCGTTTCGTGGAATATAACACATGGCATGTGCCGGAATCATCGGCGTGGATGTCGTGGTTCGAAATCCAACCGCACGTTTCCTCACGGCTGTCAATCAGAATCGGCGCACACGGCGGGTCTTTTGTGACGTCGTTCGTGTACTTGTAATACAAGTTTCGGAAATCATAATCCCAATCGCGTCCGGTTATTTCTTTTTTAAACGCGCGCCATTCAGGATTCGGCTCGATAATATCGCTTATTGCGAGGATATGCACGCTTTTGCCTTTGAGTTGAACGTTCGGGTAACAGCTCCGAACGTCGTAATCAAGTTTGCCGCAATGCGTCCAGTCATTGCCGTCGTAATACGCGTAGCAATGCTCGCCGCCGGAATCGGTTACGTATTGGTTCGCAAGAAACATTCCGCCGTATGCGATATCGACCGAACTCCCGCGGTAGGAATGATCCATGAATTTATAATCTTCGTCCCAAACGGGCGGAATCATTTCGGTGATGTTTCCATTCAAGTCAAATAATAAAACGCCGGGTTTCGCGGGACCGTACATCGTACCTGCTTCAGAAGGATTCGCGGTAACGACAAGCGTAGTGTCGTTGTATCTCATCAGCGGACACGGCTCACGGTTATAATTAGGATTTACGTAGATTTGTTCCCACGGCATATCCGGCTTTTTCCTGTAAAGCGTCATATGCGTGTTTGACAACGGTGTGACTTTTTCATCTAACAGCGGAACGGTAGCATATACGGTATCGCCTAAGCGGGCTATCGTCGACGAACCGTAACACCACATCGGTCCGGAACCGTTATTAAAATCCGCGGTATCGGCGATTTTTTCAAATGTAAGTTTCATAATATTATCTTCTCCAAACACGTCGGCAAATGATCAGCGTGTCCTCTGTGTATCGCGACACACTCAACGCATTTGCCCGCCCATTTACATTTCCCCGTGCAGGGACAATATGCTTCGCCCGCGGCGATACTTTCCAGAAATTCTTTCACAAACGCGTCTTGGATTTTATTCGCTTCGATATCGTTGCCATTTTTAAATTCATCCATCGCGGACATTTCTATAGGATTCTTGTCGATTTTCATGTTTAACACTCCTTTTGACGGTTATTAAAATTGTAACACAATAAATAATAATTGTCAATAATAATACATATCATAAAAATGTAATAAATTATGCTTGACTTATTTTGAAAAATATGTATAATAATATTGTAAATAACCGAATGCTTGTGAACTCAAGTTGAATGTGTTTTATACATATTTTTCTGAGTTTTATTATTTTAAAGGGTGGTTCGATTGTAATGGAAAATAAATTGGCTTTGTATGGATTTAACAACCTCACGAAATCGCTGAGTTTTAATATATACGACGTTTGTTACGCGAAAAGCGCGCGCGAACAAATGGATTACATCGCTTATATCGATGAGCAGTACAATTCTGACAGGCTGACAGATATAATTACCAATGTAGTTGAAATGATAGACGCTAAAATACTAAATATTTCAAAACAGGATTATGATCCGCAGGGCTCAAGCGTGACGTTTTTGATTGCGGAAAGCAGTATCACGCCGAAAAAAGCAAAAATCTCGGATGAAATCGTCGCGCATTTAGACAAAAGCCACGTTACCGTGCATACGTATCCGGAATTCCATCCCGAAACGTCAATCGCGACGTTCCGGGTCGATATCGACGTCTCCACATGCGGAGAGATAACACCGCTCAGCACTCTGGATTATCTGATCGGCAGCTTCGACTCGGATATAATCACGATGGATTACAGAGTACGCGGATTCACGCGCGACATCCACGGAAACAAACTGTTCATCGACCACAAAATAACGTCGATTCAGGATTACATCGACGAATTTATATTAAAAACGTACGACGCTATCGACATAAACGTTTATCAGTCGAACATTTTCCACACGAAACTGCTCATAAAAGAGATAGATTTAAAAAATTATCTGTTCAACACGGATGTTTACGAAATCCATCCGAAAGACCGCCTGCGTATTACGAACAGCCTCCACAAAGAGATGATCGAAATTTACAGCGGATTAAACATCTACGGAGGCGATGACTAAATGGATTTGGAATTGCAGAAGAGAGCGCCGTTGCTTGAGGCATTGCAGGAATTCCGGCGTATGCGCGTCGTACCGTTCGACGTTCCCGGTCACAAACGCGGCAAAGGGAATCCGGAATTGTTGTCATTTCTGGGCAGGCAATGCCTTGAAATAGATGTAAATTCGATGAAACCGCTCGATAATTTATGCCATCCAACATCGGTTATCAAGGAAGCGGAAGCCATAGCGGCCGACGCTTTCGGAACGGCGTCGTGTTATTTCATGGTCGGCGGTACGACGTCGTCCGTGCAATCGATGATTCTCACCGTATGTAAAGAGGGCGATAAAATAATCATGCCGCGTAACGTTCACAGGAGCGCAATCAACGCGTTGATTTTGTGCGGAGCGGAACCGATATACATCAACCCGCAAACGGACGAGCGGCTCGGAATCTCGCTCGGCATGGAAACCGCGGATGTTGTAAAAGCGATTCAGAATAATCCCGATGCGGCGGCTGTTTTGGTTAATAATCCGACATATTACGGAGTGGTTTCGGATTTGAAGAGGATTATCGACGCGGCGCATTTGCAAAATATGAAAGTCCTCGTAGACGAAGCGCACGGCACGCATTTTTATTTCGGCGAAGATATGCCCGTTTCCGCGATGAGTCTGGGCGCGGACATGGCTTCGGTGAGTATGCACAAATCCGGCGGATCGCTGACTCAAAGCTCGATTCTGCTTTGCGGCGAGAACATCAATACCGACTATGTGCGGCAGATAATCAACCTGACGCAGACGACGAGCGCGTCATATTTGCTTTTAAGCAGCCTTGACATCGCGCGCAGAAACTTAGCCTTGCACGGCAGGGAAACTTTTAAACATGTCAATGAACTTGCGGAATACGCGCGTTCGGAAATCAACTGCATCGGCGATTACTACGCCTATTCGCGCGAACTAACGTTACGAAGCGCGGTTTATGACTTCGACACGACGAAATTATCCGTGAACACTTACGAAATCGGGCTTGCCGGTATCGAAGTTTACGATATTCTGCGCGATGAGTTTGATATACAGGTCGAATTCGGCGACCTTTCGAACATCCTCGCGTACATTTCGCTCGGCGACAGGGAGCAGGACATCGAACGGCTTGTCGCGGCGTTAGCCGAAATTCGGCGCAAATACAAAAAGTCGCGGGCGAATCTTCAACGCTACGAATATATTAACCCCATCGTTGCTTTAACTCCGAAGCAGGCGTTCTATTCTGTGAAAAAATCAATACCATTAGAAAATTGCGCGGGCGAAATCTGCGCGGAATTTGTAATGTGTTATCCGCCCGGAATCCCGATTCTCGCGCCGGGTGAAAGAATCACAGGCGATATTATCGACTATATCAAATACGCGAAAGAGAAGGGCTGTCTGATGACCGGACCGGAAGATATGGAAATAAACAACATAAATGTATGCGGAGGTGACAAATGATGGAACTTTGGTTTTCGGAAAAACACACGGAAAACGTCAAATTATCGATAAAAGTGAAGCGGCATCTCGCGAACAAAACCAGCGATTTCCAACAGATCGACGTGTTCGAATCTGAAGAATTCGGACGGTTTTTAACGCTCGACGGACTGATGATGATGACCGAGAAAGACGAATTCATCTACCACGAGATGATGGTGCACGTTCCGATGGCGGTAAATCCCGGCATTGAAAACGTACTCGTCATCGGTGCTGGCGACGGTGGAATATCGCGTGAACTTATAAAATATGACGGCATAAAAAAGATTGACGTTATCGAAATCGACAAAGCTGTGGTCGACATCTGCGTTAAATATCTGCCGCACACGGCGTGCGGATTCGATGACGACCGCGTTAATATCTACTATCAGGACGGTTTGAAATTCATACGCGAACCGAAGAATGAATACGATTTGATAATCGTCGATTCGACCGACCCGTTCGGGCCGGGCGAAGGGCTGTTCACGATGGAATTTTACGGAAATTGCTACAAAGCGCTGACCGACGACGGGATATTGATAAATCAGCATGAAAGTCCGTTCTACCGCGAAGATTCGCTTGCCGTGACGAAAATCCACAAACGCATCGTTCACTCGTTCGACATCGCGCGAGTTTATCAGGCGCACATCCCGACGTATCCGTCAGGACATTGGCTGTTTGGATTCGCCTCAAAAACTTGCCACCCGATTAGAAATTTGAGAGCTACCGAATGGAAACAACTGGGCATTCTCACCAAATATTACAACACAAATCTGCACAAAGGCGCTTTCTATCTGCCGAATTATGTTGAGGAGTTACTAAGAAATGTGGAATAAAATCGAACACAATTTTATAGGATGCACGAGCGATTTCGATGAAGCGGAAATTGTTTTGTTCGGCGCGCCGTTCGATTCGACGACGTCGTTCCGACCCGGCGCGCGTTTCGGGAGCAAGGCGATACGGAACGATTCGTTCGGAATCGAGACTTACAGCCCGTATCAGGACAAGGATTTGTGCGATTATAAAATATACGACGGCGGCGATTTGGAATTGTGTTTCGGCGATACGCCGGCAGTTTTGGAAGCAATTGAAAAAAATGTTGACGAAATTGTACAAAAAAATAAGATTCCGTTCATGCTCGGCGGCGAACATTTAATCACGCTCGGAGCGGTGAGATCGGTTATGAAAAAACACTCGGAATTAATTATCGTACATTTTGACGCGCACACTGATTTGCGCGAGGACTATTTGGGTGCGAAATTTTCGCACGCAACGGTTATGAAACGTTGTCACGACTTATTGGGAGACGGCAGAATTTTTCAGTTCGGCATACGTTCCGGTGAAAAAGCAGAGTTCGAATTTGCGGAGAAGCATAATTTTATAAACAAATTTAATTTAAGTGGA
>WREN01000060.1 GCA_009779295.1 Oscillospiraceae bacterium
CATGTCGGTGCATCCTGTTCCCCAACCGTCACTCATTGAAACATTATCTTCCGGCACGACAAGTTTCATCGCTTTTTCCGCGAGTTTGTTCAAATTCACGTCGTTATTCAACGGCGTATAACCCGGACGGTCGCATAATTCAACGTTCGCTCCGAGCGAAACGGCACCAGCCGCCAACGCGCGATTCACCTTCTTGTTGATTTTTTCAATCGCTTCAGTCGTTCCGCCGCGTACATAGCTTTCGATTCTAACTTCGCTCGGAATGGCGTTTACAGCCGTTCCGCCCGCGGTGATGATCGGATGCACTCTTATGTGGTCTTCATCCCTGAACGTTTCGCGCAGAGCGTTAATCGCGCTCATGCCGATGTTCGCGGCGTAGAGGGCATTGACTCCGCTATGGGGAGATCCTCCTGCGTGCGCGGCAACTCCCGTGTATTTTATGTTCTTGACAACGCAGCCGTTATTACCTTTGTTTAAAAAGAAACTGTGTTCTTTACCGCTTGAAGTATGTATCATATACGAAATGTCCACTCCGTGGAAATAACCCCTGTACAAAAATTCAACTTTACCGCCGTAATATTTTATTATACCTTGTTTGCGGAGTTCTTCGCGGTAACCGACTTCGATCAATTCCTCCGCGGGAACAACGCATAGTCTCACTGAGCCACACAAACCGTCGAGCGTACCTTCATCCTTTAGAGCGGCGGCAAGCCCCAACAACGCCGCGCCCTGTGCGCTGTGTCCGCATGCGTGAACGGCGCCGGTTTGCGGATCAGCGTCAGGATGGTCGTTACACAAAAGTGAATCGAGTTCGCTGAGAATCAATATCTTCGGACCGGGCAATCCTGTGTCGATTTCCGTGTAAAATCCTGGAATGTTACCCGCTAAAGTTAAATTATAACCGAGTTTTTCATATTCCGCTTGCAGAAACGAGGACGATTTCCATTCGCGGTAGCCGGTTTCGGGATTCGCCCATAAGAAATTTTCTGCGTTTTCAATGAGTTCGCGGTGTTTGTCGATTAAATCTAATAGTTTTTGCATATATAAAACCTACCTTTTTTAGTTTTGAGTATTTTCTGTGAGAAAATTATAAAAATTATTAATATTGCAAAAACAGCTAATAAATTGTTATCGCCGGTTTGCGGGTTATCATAAACTCTGCTTCTCGCCGTACTTACAATATCTGAACAGTCAATCTCCGGAAGAAGTTGTAAAGTGTCGTCCGCGTCTGTTGCACACCAAATATCTATTCCTTTAAGTTCCGATAAATTGTTATATTTCACTCCGTTAAAATTATCGTTTCCATTTGAATCGATATAATCTTTTAGAATCAATTTTTTATTTTCAATTTCCGCGAAATAAATAGCACCTATCCTATAACCTGATATTGTTGCCGCGACAAGTTTTCCCTGAGCGTTTTGGTAAAATATATACATATCCTGACCAATTTGCTCATAAGAATCGCCGTACAATTTAAAAACTCTTTCAAATACCCATTCGCTTTGAGGAATACCGAACGTAATCATCACTTCGGGAATACCGTCGCCGTCTAAATCCTGAAATCTATACTTCCCCGGGAAATAAATTCCTTCAGCGTCGATTGCTTGAACAATACCGTTACCGACTTCGGATTTTACGGTTTCATCCAAAGTTGTAGGGAATTGCACCAAAAGATTTTCAAGCGGAGTTTTCCAATTGATTTCTTGTGCGCTTATGGATAACGAAGCTGATAGGATAAGAATGATTAAGATTAATATTATTTTCTTCATACTAATACTCCATTTATTTTACTCTACTATTTCAATACTGGTTACAGTTTTTAAATAAGCGTCAAATAATTCCGCGTCTGGATATTCTACCAAAGGATAAAACGTTATCGTAAACACGATGTCGTCAATATCATCTTTTAAAATATAAAACCTATGCGGATACCATGTAGTAATATCTCCGCCCCAAGGATGAGATATTTCGCGTGTTAAAAATATTTTATACCCATCAAGTAAAATGTTTTCGCTGTCATAATATTCATTTACATAACCATCAAACTCAATCCGTTTACAATCCTCAAGACTGGTCGGCATTTGTTGATTTTCCATCAATTTTGCCGGAGGCGCTAATTCGCCGACTTTCACATCATCTTTATATATTACAGAAGAATCTAAATAAAAACCATCCGGTAAGATAAAAGTATATGTAATTTTTTCATCTGAATTCCAAGAGTATGAATTCCAGTCTTGTGTTTCTGTTAAACCGCTTGTATACGTATATATATTTTTGGGTTCTTCCGGTATAGATTCGATTTCTTCTTCAATAATTTCTTTTGAAGTAGATTCACTTTCGGCGTCAGAAGTTTCTGCAATATCGTTTGAAATTGTACAAGCGGACATTAAAATAATTAATAATACAAATATTAATAATTTTTTCATATTAATTCACCTCAATATTAATTATAGCACAAAAAAATATTTTTTTCAACCCCTTGACAAGTTGAAAATTATGTGATATACTACTCTAAACTGTAGATGAAGGAATAAAACCGATAACGAATTCACAGAGAGCCGTCAGTGGTGTGAGTACGGTAATAGACGAATCGGACAAATGGGCTTCGGAGGGTACAGCGAAAGTGGCAACACGATTAGCTTGTAACGTGTACTCGCGTTAAAGGGTGAGGAATGTGATGGCATTCTGGTGAGGTGGGCATATTTTATGCCAATCAAGGTGGTACCGCAGATATTATTTCTGTCCTTGTAATTTGTAATAATGAGGGCAGATTTTTTTATGGCAAAAATTTTTAAATTTAAAAGGAGAGATTATTAATGAACGAAAAAGCACCGTACAGATATTATTTAGCAGAAAGTGAAATACCGAAATATTGGTACAATTTACGCGCAGATATGAAAAGTTTACCCGATCCCATCATCAACCCCGCCACCTTATCACCATTAAAAACAGAGGAATTATATCCCGTATTCACGGAATTGTCATCACAACTCGAAATGGATAACACCACCCGTTACATTGAAATACCCGACGAAGTAAGGGACATGTACAAAATTTACCGCCCGTCTCCGTTGACCAGAGCATACAACCTTGAACGCGTATTGGATACGCCCGCGAAAATTTATTTCAAATTCGAGGGCAACAATACGTCCGGCAGCCATAAACTCAACTCCGCGATTGCGCAGGCGTACAACGCGAAAGTGCAGGGCCTCAAAGGTTTAACGACCGAAACCGGAGCGGGTCAATGGGGTACGGCTTTATCGGAAGCGTGCGCGTATTTCGGCATACCGCTTATCATTTATATGGTTAAAGTGTCGTATAATCAGAAACCGTACCGCAAAGAAGTAATGCGCACATTCGGCAGCGAAGTTATTCCAAGCCCGAGCACATCTACAGAAGCAGGGCGCAGAATAATCGCCGCGAATCCCGAAACTGGCGGAAGTTTAGGCTGCGCGATTTCCGAAGCGGTTGAAAAAGCCGTTACGACGGAAGGTTACAAATACGTTTTAGGTTCGGTTATGAATCACGTGCTTGTGCATCAATCGATAATCGGTCTTGAAACGAAATTGGCAATGGAAAAACTCGGCGTTTATCCGGACGTTATCGTCGGTTGCGCAGGCGGCGGTTCCAATCTCGGCGGCCTGATTGCGCCGTTCGCGCAGGATAAAATCCTCGGCAAGGCAAATCCGCGTATCATCGCCGTTGAACCCGCGTCGTGTCCGTCGCTTACGCGCGGAAAGTACGCGTACGACTTCTGCGATACGGGTAAAATCACACCGATGGCGAAAATGTACACGTTGGGCTGCGAGTACATTCCGTCGCCGAACCACGCTGGCGGTCTGAGATACCACGGAATGTCGCCGATTCTGTCGAAACTGTACCACGACGGCTACATGGAAGCGATCTCAGCGGAACAGACGAAAGTCTTTGAAGCCGCGGTGATGTTCTCCAAGTACGAAACGATCCTGCCCGCGCCCGAATCCGCGCACGCTATCCGTGGAGCGATCGACGAAGCGTTGAAATGCAAGGAAACCGGAGAGGCGAAAACGATATTGTTCGGACTTACAGGAACGGGCTACTTCGATATGAACGCTTACGCATCATACCTTGACGGCAAGATGACGGATTACGTTCCTACGGACGAGGATTTGAAAGCGGCGTTCGAGAAGTTACCCAAGGTTAATTTATAAAATGTAGGGGCGCGATGTGGAGCAATCCATACGACACCTAATTTTACATCTTTACTATATTTTGCCATTATAAATGCACCTCGAAAGTTTAAACTTCTTTGTCTATCTTTTGGGGTGCATTTCGCTTTCATAAACCGGGCTTTTTCTATTTTATTTCCATATATTCAACGTGGGCTTTATAATAATCATCGATAATTTTTTGCAGTGAATTTTCATTTGCCGTGTAATATGAAGCGAAACCGTTTTTACTGTTTACAACGTTTAAAGTTATGCAATAAAACGGACTGTCCAATACTACGCCTAAATCATACACGCTGTTCTTAAATATAATGTTCAGCATTTCGTTCGAACGGTCGTCGCGTGAGATTTTTTGCCCGAGTAATATGTCATAGAACATAGGTATTACGATTTGTTTGTTGTAATAACCCAACAACTCTACGACTTTTCCCACCAGTTCCGTGTCTTGTACCGTAAGCGGAACGGAGAGAAAACCCGCCCAGTTTAATGTGATGTAATTTTCCTGCGCTTCATTATATTTCGGCAATGGAATGATCCCGAAATCCACATCCATTTCGCGGAATAATTTAGCCAAACTCAACGGAACCATATAAAACAACGCTCTGCCCGAATTGAAACTTACGGGCGGTGTCCCGCCTAAATTCGGATCGGTGACCTGACTGAAACCCCAAGTAAACGAAATATTGTCGGCTTTGATAAGACGTTCGATTTTTTCCATTAGACCAATCATTACCGGAGTATTAATATTTAACTGCGGTTTTCCGTCGCTGTCTATTTTAATGGTATATTGATTGCAGCTTGTCGGAACGCTGCCGAACTGCCAGCCGAATTCGCCTACGAAACCATATCTGTCCTCAGCGGTGAAAACGCCGTCGCCGTCAATATCCGCGGAAGCTACGGACGCCATTTGGATCAATTTATCCCATGTCCATCTGCCGTCGTTGACAATTTCGTAAGGATTCTCAAGGTTAAGGTCGTCAAGCAGTTGAGTGTGGAAGAATATCGAGTTGACGTCAGGCAGGATGAAATCGTTAGACGCAAAAGGCAGCATACCGTTGATATTTAAATTTTTAGAAACGCTTTGGTTCCAATACGATTTACTCCTATCGATTACGGGAATATCGTTCCAATTCAAAACAAGCCTGTCGGCGATAAAAGTCGCCATCATGGTTGAATTATGCAGCAGCAGCAAATCGTAAATATCGTCGTTTGCCATAACACATGCCCGCATTTTATTAATTTGTTCTAAACCGCCGTTTGCTTCCGTAGTGGGTACAGTCGTTATGTTGATATTCAACTTTTCCTCAATTAAAGCGGTACGGTCGTAACACGCGTCGTTGATTATTTCGCCGTTTTGTGAATCGGCAAAATAATAATCTTTATATAACGACCAATTAATGTAATAAATTAAGAAATCGCGGTTATTATAATCCGCGTCCGCGATATTCGGCAGTTCCGGGTCTCTGGTCGTTTCGGTATTTTGGGGATCCGCTACAATTGCTTCAGGATTATTGGTTTCATTTTTTGATGAATTCCCGCATGAAATAATGGTTATTAAAATTAATGCTGATAATAAAAATAATGCTAAAATTTTTTTCATTTGATTGAACCTCCTTAAAATTTTTTATTTTGTTTCCATATACTCAACGTGTGCGTTATAATAATTATCAATTCTCTTTTGCCATGTGTTTTCATTCTTAGCGTAATACGAAACGAAATCGCTGTTTTTTGCCACTATGTCAACCATTATATTATACGACGGTGAATCTATCGGTATCGCAATATCGTAAACAGTATTGTCGAAAATAATGTTCAGCATTTCGTTTGAACGGTCGTTTCTTGAAATTTTCTGTCCAAGTAATACATCGCGGAATACAGGGACCACATATTGTTTATTATAATACGCGAGCAACTCAACGACTTTGGCTGTTAATTCTACATCCCGCACCGTAAGTGGAATCGTTAAGAATCCAGCCCAGTTTAAGGTGATGTAATCATCCTGTTTATCATCATATTTTGGAAGCGGCAGTATACCGAAATCCAAATCCGTTTCGCGGAATGTTTTCGCCAAACTCAGCGGCACTAAGTAAAACAACGCTCTGCCTGAATCAAATCTGACAGGCGGCGGATTTCCGATATTCGGGTCTGTCGCCGCGCTGTACGGCCATGTAAACGAAGTTTTGTTATTATGCAGGAGATATTGAAGTTTCTCGACTAAACTAATCATCGTTGGTGTGTTTATGTTTAATTGTAACACTCCGTCGCTGTCTGTAATAAACGGAAAGAGATCGCAGCTTGTAGGAATACTCATGAACTGCCAGCCCATTTCACCGACGAATCCGTATTGGTCTTCGGCATTGAACACGCCGTCCCCGTTTATATCCGCCGACGCCACGGAAGCCATTTGATTTAATTTATCCCATGTCCATTTACCGCTTGTGACAACATCGTAGGGGTTATCGAGTTTGAGGTCATTTAATAATTGTGTGTGAAAGAAAATTGAATTAACGTCTGGTAGAACGAAATCGTTTGCGGCAAACGGCAGCATACCGTAAATATTCATGTTTTTGGAAACGCTTTGATTCCAATACGATTTATTCATATCGATTATAGGAATATCGTTCCAGTTCATGACAAGTTTATCAGAGGTAAAGGTTATCATGCTTGTACAGCAATGAAGCAGCAACAAATCATAAGTAGGGTCGTTCGCGAAAACGGATGCCCGAAGTTTAACGATTTGTTCCGTACCGCAGTCAAGTTCTGTGGTTGGGAGCGGTTTTATATTTATTTTTAATTTTTCTTCGATTAAAACCGTGCGGTCATAACAGGCGTCATTTACAATTTCGCCGTTTTGAGAATCAGCGAAATAATAATCCGCGTATAACGACCAGTCGCAATAATATAAAACGAAATCGCGGTAACCGTAATCGGCGTCAGCGATATTCGGCAGTTCCGGATCTGCGGTCGTTTCGATATTATCCGGATCCGCCGAAGTAGTTTCATTATTAGCAGGGTTATTTGTTGAATTACTGCATGAAATAAAAATTAAAGCCAATAAACATAAGCAAATAAACTTTTTCATTTAATTTTAATCCCCTTTTAATTTGAGTATATAACGATTAACGTTCCGTCTTTTACTGAAACTGTGCTTTCAACTCCAATAAATTCGTTGCTGATACCGATCGGAAATGTGTTTGAAATATCAGCGTTTTCAAGAGAATACTTCAGACCCGTCAAAGTAACTCCGCGGTTCATTTTGTCGTGTGCGAAAATTGACAAATACCCGCTGTGCTTGCTGCCGAACGAAATACTTTGATTTTTTATAGCGGTTATGATATAATCTTTATCGTGCAAATATCCCTGGAACCCAATTTCAGCCAGATACGCTATCGATTGGATATTCGCCAAAGTATGGTCGATGCGTCCTCCGGTACCGCCATAGATGTGGAACGTTTCGCAATCGTTCGCAATTCCCTCTTTGATTGCGGCGAACATATCCGTTTCATCTTTTTCTTTGTTGAGCCTGATGATGTTACCGTGGTCGGGGACGTTCGGCAGCGAATCGAAATCACCTATGATTAAATCCGGTTTGGTATGAAGATATTTAAATCCTCCGTCGGCGGCGATAATGAATCTGTTTTCCGCGAATTTTATTACAGGGTAATAAAATTCACCCGCTCCGAAAATGTAACAAACTTTATCGTGCATACTCAAATATCACTTCTCCATCGATTTCGTCAACTTTTTTATTCAGCAATTCCCAATCGAAATCCATTGACGTAGAATTATTAATTATATCTATCATTAACATCAGCATATTTTCCGCGCCCGGCGACATCGCGGAATGAACGCCTTTCGACAACGCGAACAGCAACGCCAGTTTCGCGAGTTCGTCGTCATCGTCAATCGGTTTGTACCAGCAATGGGGATAAATACTTTTCTCGCCCGGATTCCAACGCCTTTTCGCACACGTTTTAATTGAAAGCACGCCCATATTTTGCTTCAACGCTTTAGTGACTGCCTCTTCGCCTTCATTGTTTTTAATCCAGTAAAGCCAATTCACCGGAAGCATCATCGTATCGAAGTCGTACAGATCCATCATACGCAGCGCGGCTTCGTCATGGTGGCAGGTGAATCCGATATTACGGATATAACCCTTCTGTTTTGCTTTAATCAGCGCTTCCATCGCTCCGTCAGGGGCGAATATTTTCTCTATCTCATCGAAATCGGTTGTATTGTGCAATTGATAAACGTCGAAGTAATCCGTTTTCAAAGCGCGCAGACTTTCCTCAAGCTCTTTTGTGATACCTGTTTGCGAACGTTCAGTCGATTTGCAGGTCAGCGTCACATCCTTGCGGTAACTTTCAAGCGCGGAACCCAATACATACTGCGAATTACCGTACGTGGGCGCGACGTCGAAATAATTCACGCCGCCGTCGATTGCTTTTGAAACGATATTGCCCGCATCGGTATCATTCACCTGATCCAACATGATTGCGCCGAATCCGACGACGCTTACCCTGATATTGGTTTTACCTAAAATTTTGTAGAACATTAAAATCCCTCCAGTTTTATTATACCATAAAATTAAATTTATGCAAGATATTTTAAATAATTTATAAAATTTGACATACAGTTGTCAGGTTAGGTGTGGTATAATGGAAAAAGAAGGAGGTATAATTATTAATGAAATCAAACGAGTATAACGTAAAAGGAATAAAAATAACCATCATGGAAAAACCGGAATTTGAAGCAGTCGGATTTACGCGACCTGTAAATTTAGACGGCGGCATGATTTATTCATTTATTAATGAATTATCAGAAAGCGGACAAATTAATAAATTAGTCGAAACATTAAACGAACCGCAACAAATATGGGTATGCCTTTCGGATGTAGGCTGTTCCCCTAATAATACTTATTGCAAAGTATGCGATTTAAGTTGTTCCGGATTTCAAACTCGTTGCACAGTGTGTGTGAAAAAAACGGAGAAACATGATTTTTCTAAATTCGCAGAAGCGGAACTTTTTACACTATGCGTACCGGCTTCGGAATGGGCTCTTTATGAAATGAATGATAAACAATCTGCTGAAAACCTTCATGTATATGAAATGGTTAAAGAAATTGGATACGAATGGAACACTGATGTCAGGCTTCATTTAGACAACGAGCATGAATGTTACCATGATGGTGATTGGAATTTCGATGAAAAATCGTACTATTTCCTTTTACCCGTAATAAAAAATACTATATAGGAGGTCATCACAATTAACGCCGACGAATTAAAACAACGCTACATAGAAGCGGTTGAGAATTTTATTGAATCGATAAAAAGCGACGTAAACGTCATCGCCGTAGTGGTGCAGGGCAGTCTAACGAACGACGTCGTATGGGAGAAGAGCGACATTGACGCGACCGTCGTTGTTCGCGACCAAAAGATAACCGTGCGCAACTTTTGTCTCGATGCCGATGGAATCGTGATGAACATGTACGTCATAGACCGCAGCGATTACGTCCGAATGTTGGAGCGCGGGCTTGGCGGCTCGATGTCGCAGTCGTTTAACTCACACTCGAAGGTGATGTACACGACTGACCCAAGCATTACCGAAATGGTTGAGAAGAATAAAATAATCGGTGAAAGGGATGCTGAACGTTCAGCTTTATTTATTGCTTGCGACATTGTGTGTATGATGGAAAAGTGCGAGAAGTGGCTGTACGTCAAGAAGGATTTACTCTATTGCCGGTATTATATTCTCAAGACAGCGGAATCTATCGCGCGGCTTGAGATATGTCTGAACAAAGAAGCCCCTCTGCGTGAAGTTATCCAGCGTGCGGCAGTTTTGAATCCCGCGCTCATTGAGAGATTCTACACCTATCCGTTGAACAACGTTCTCGGCGAGGATGAACTCCATGAG
>WREN01000061.1 GCA_009779295.1 Oscillospiraceae bacterium
ATGACGTTCAAGGCGGACGTTAACATTGAACGCTGTGCTTACGGCAATACTTTCGCAAAAATTCATGCGCATACCGACCCGATCGGCAAAATGGAAGGAGAAGGCGGGCAGACGATCAATATAGTCATATAAGAGAAAAGTGTCCGATCGTCATTCTGAGCAAAGTGAAGAATCTTTGGTGTAAGACCCTTCGTTCATGTTTTGGGTCACAGACATTTTTCAACTTATATTACTATATATTCCTCGCACCCGGGCAAATCGTTCTCCTCCGCGAAGTTTAATTTATTTTATCATAAATTTATTAAAAATGCAATATTTTATTAAAAATGAAATAGAAAGGATTTTTTACAAATGTTAAATTATATCATAGTTGACAGCACAGAATGGACATATCCTGATTATGACTTCGCAAGTTACAAATCCGCTTCGGATAAAATTGATATTTTCGCAGCGAAGAACAGTTACGCAACTGCACAAATTCTATTGAAAGGTTTACCCGAAAACGGTAAATTGAATATCCTCACGCTCGGTTTCAGCGCGGAGTTCTTCGAACTCCTGCCCATTTACGTTGAAGGCAATCCGCACTTGAACGAGAATAACGCCCTTCCCCACTATCCCGAACGCTGGGCGCCGTATTATCTCTACGACTGTCTGAAACCGTTTAACGGTACCGTGAATGTAATGAACGGAATCGGGGGACTTTATATGTCCGTGAAAACCGAAACTACCGGCAATGTAGAAGGCGGGGTTGTGATAAATGGTACGGTTATCCCTGTGAAGATTAAAGTTTATGACGTTGAAATCCCCGATGAAACGCTGAAAATCATCAACGGTTACAGCCGCGGGCATGTCGCTAAGTATCACAACGTCGAAACGGGTTCGGCAGAATTCGACAGGCTTGACACGGAATATCTCACGATGCTGCGCCGTATGCGGCAGAACATGCTTTACGCGCCCGGTCCGAAAATTACCGCGCTCGGCGACAACAAATACAGCTTTGATTTTACCTACTTGAAAGCATTTGTAACCAAAGCGACTTCGCTCGGGTATAAATATTTCAACGGCGCGAGTATCGGCGGACGCGTAAGCTGGCATGAATCCACGATTCTGGTTCACGGTATGCCCGCGATGAGTTATGAAGCGTTCTGCTACCTGTCGCAGTATTTGCCCGCATTCGTGGCGTTCTTAAAAGAAAACGGTTGGATAAATAATTTCTTCATAGGCGTTGCCGACGAACCCAATACCGAAAACGCGACGGAATTCCGCGCGCTTTGCGGTCTCGTGCGCAAACTTGCGCCGGAAATCAGATATATTGATGCTATGTCATACGGCAATCTGCACGGCGCGCTCGACGTTTGGGTTCCGCTCAACGCCGAATACGATAAACATATGGCGGAGATTGAAACGTTCCGCGGAACCGGCGACGAAATCTGGCATTACGTCTGCTGCGTGCCGCGTCAGGAAGGTTACATCAACCGCTTCTTGGATATTCCGCTGCTCGCAACGCGTTATCTGTTCTGGGGCAACTACAAATATGACTTGAAGGGTTATCTGCATTGGGCGGCAAACCATTATCAGCCGAATCAGGACCCGTTTACGCAGAATTGCCCGCTGCACAAGAACGCGGATTCCGAAGGAATCCTGCCGCCCGGCGACACTCATTTAATTTATCCCGGCGAAGACGCGCCGTGGATGTCGATCAGGCTTGAAGCTCAGCGTGAAAGCGCGGAGGATTATGAATTGTTACGATTCATCGCGCGGAAAGATAAGCAAGCTGCCGATGAAATGTGCAATAATATGTTTACAACGTTTAACAAAGTTGAATATGACGTTATAAAATTCAAAGAAAATAAAATAAAAATGTTAGAAACGGCGGTAAATTTAAGATGACGACATTCGAATATAAAAAAATGATGATACCCACCGCCGATCTGAACGGCGAAAGCAGTTTGCCGCCGATTGCCGGTATGGTGAACGTGCAGTATAAAACGCAAACCGAACTTGATGAGGACGACGAATTGTTCATCGGTTACGGTTTTATCCACAGCTCATTTCCCTACAGATTGCAGGATATGTACGACCGCGAATTAAAAGATACGGAAATCAATACCGTCGTACTCGAAAATGAATATCTGAAAGCTACATTCCTGCCGGAATACGGCGGACGGTTATGGTCTCTGTATGACAAAATCAACGAAAAAGAATTGACGTTTTCGAACCCTGTCATACGTCCGTGCAATCTGGCGATCAGGAACGCATGGTTATCCGGCGGCGTTGAATGGAACTGCGGAATGGTCGGGCATCATCCGTTTACGTGTTCTACATTGTTCACGGCGAAATTGAAATTAGCTGACGGTACGCCCGTACTGCGCATGTACGAGTTTGAACGGATACGCCGCGCCGTATATCAAATGGACTTTTTCCTGCCGGACGGTTCGAAAGTTCTGTTTGCGCGTATGAGGATCGTTAATCCTAACTCGGAAGTCGTTCCGATGTACTGGTGGAGCAATATCGCCATTCCGGAAATCAAAAAAGGGCGCGTCATCGCAAGCGTCAACGACACTTACTCGTCACGGCGCGGCGTTATCAAAGTTCCCGTGCCGATCTGCGAAGGCGTCGATATTACGTATCCGGTCAACAATCCCTCCGCTATCGATTTCTTCTGGAAGATACCTCCCGAAAAACGCAAATATATTTGCCAGCTTGATGAGAACGGTTACGGGCTTTTCCAAACTTCGACTAAACGTTTGAAGGGTCGCAAATTATTCGTTTGGGGTCAAGGTCCGGGCGGAGACAGATGGCAGGAGTTCTTAACCAAAGATGACAGCGGCGGCAGATATGCCGAAATACAGGCCGGACTTGCGCATACGCAGTACGAATGTCTGCCGATGCCGCCGAAAACGGCGTGGGAATGGCTCGAAGCATACGGCGCGTTACAAACGGACGGAAGTAAAATTCACGGCGATTGGGAAGTCGCGAAAGCCGAAACGGAAACTCGTATCGATAATATCATCACCGATGAAAAACTTGCGGAAATCTTAAAAGAAACACATGAAATGGCAATTACTCCGGCGGATGAAATGATCATGTGCGGCAGCGGTTGGGGCGCGCTTGAGATATACCGTCGTAACAAGCAAAAGGATCTGCCGATGTGCCCGCATTTGGATTTCGGTAAAGTGCAGGAACAACAAATCCAATGGAAAGCATTGCTGGACAACGGTTATTTTTCCGATACGGAGCCTGATTCGTGGATACTGCAAACCGAGTGGACAGCTATGATTGAAGCCGCTTGTAACGGCGCGGACGAGTACAACTGGTACGCGTGGCTGCAACTCGGCATGACGTATATCGCGCTCAACCGCATAAAAGACGCTAAAAACGCGCTCGAACGTTCCATGAATTTGAAGCAGTCGTGCTGGAGTTTGTACGGGCTTGCGCATATCGCGCGCATGGAGGGCAACGGAAAGAAAGCGGCGTTGACGGCATTGAAAGCCGCACTGATGAAAATCGATGATATTTCGCTTGTCAAAGAAGCGGTGCGCATGCTGAACGACGCGGGCTTGTACAATTCGGTTATAGATTTCGTAGGGACTTTGCCGGAAAATGTAAAGAAAGTCGGCAGGATTAAGTTGGGATTGGCGTTCGCGTATGCGCGGACGGAAAATATCGCTGACGCTGAAAAGTTGATTTACGACGGCGGCGTTATCGTTATCCCCGACATCCGCGAGGGTGAAATATCCGTGACGGAGCTTTGGTATATCATCGAGGAGTTGAAAGCCAAACGCGACGGCCGCGAGTTCAGCCGCGAAACCGCGAAGCCTCCGGCGTCGCTGGACTTCAGGATGGGTGCGGTGAAGTAATGGTTAATATTGCGCTGCATCATTATAATCTTAGCTGTTTTACGCATAATGATACGGACTTTAAAGTGGACATTATTTGGTTCGGCAATACAATTCAGGATAATTCCGTAATTATAAATAAAACCGACGGTGGGCTTGAAGTTATTCAAGCCCGTTCGGAAAATATTTTTAAACGAATCATTAACTTTATTAACCCTTTTAATCAAAAAAGAGTTATAGTTTATATTCCAAAAAATTATATTGAAAATATTGAGGTTAAAATGATTTCAGGGAATCTTAGAATGGAAAATATAACTGCGGAAAATTGTACTCTCGAAGTAAAATCAGGGAATATAAAATTGATAAATTGTTCCGGAGATACTGATATCAAATCAAAATCGGGGAATGTTAAAGTTTCAACGCACCACGGAAATGTAAACGCAGCCGGAGTGTCCGGAAATGTATACGTCGAAACTGATTCGATAACAAAGAATTCGGTTATATCTACAAAAAGCGGTAACATAAAAACGTTTGTTTACGAGTTAAACACTGATCTGACCATTCAAGGCAAATCAGGGAATATTAAATTAGTAATAAATCGCCTTAACGGAAACGTCACGGCGCGAACTGTGAGCGGAAATGTCAAAGCTTTATTCAGGGAAGACGCAAAAGCTATTTTCAATACACAGTCTACCGGAAATAAAAATGATTTCGAAAGCTCGAAGTTACCGAACAGCGAAATTCCATTTGTGAATCTACATACCAAAAGCGGAATCGTCAGAGTTAAAAAATCCAATTTTATTTAGGTGATAAGAATGGTTAAAAAGAACGACATATTTACAGTTGAAGTTACGGACATTAATAATTTGGGTTACGGAATCGGCAGAATTGAAGGTATCGTTACTTTTATTACCGGTGCCGTTGACGGTGACGTTCTTGAAGTGCGGGTTATAAAAGTCTGTAGGGATTATCTTATCGCCAAAACAGAAAAGATTATTAAAAAATCACCGTACCGCATTGAGTCAGTCTGCGGCGTTTCAATGCGGTGCGGTGGCTGCGTGTTTCAGAATATTACATATGAGCATGAGTTGTTATTGAAATACAACTACGTCAATACCGCCATCAAAAAAGCCGGTTTGAAGGATGTTGCCGTTCACAATATTCTCTCCACCGGAGAAACCGATGGTTACCGCAATAAAGTGCAGTATCCGGTCGGCGAAAATAATATTATCGGGTATTATTCAAACCACTCGCATAATATCATCGAAGTGGAGAATTGCCCGCTTCAAAGCCGTGCGTTCGATCCGATTTTAATCGCCGTTAAGAATTTCCTGCGAAAAAATAGCATCAACTGTGTACGGCATATTTATCTGCGTCACGGTAAAATGACCGGCGATATTATGATTTGCTTAGTAATTAATCAAGACGACCTGCCTATTAAAAATCTGCCGGACGTTAAAAGCATTGTTTTAAACATCAACAAAGCTGAAACGAATGTTATACTGGGCGATATATATATCACTGTTCATGGCGACGGCTACATTACCGACATAGTCGGTACAGATATAATCGGCGGCGTGAAATTGAACATATCCGCACCGGCGTTTTATCAGGTCAATCACGGCGCGATGGAATTGTTATACTCGAAAATTTATGACATTTTTGATTTGCACGACGGCGATAAAGTAATCGATCTGTTCTGCGGTATCGGCGCGATCGGGTTATATCTCGCGAAACGTAAAAATATTATTTTAACGGGTATCGATATAATACCGGAAGCGATTTACGACGCGAAAACGAACGCCGAAATTAATAACATTCCGAATACGGAATTTATCTGCGGCGACGCTGATAACGATAACATAAATCAGGCTGACGTTATCATCATCGACCCGCCGCGCAAAGGCTGCACAAAAAGTTTAATTTCACGGATATGCGAGGTCTTACCAGAAAAAATTCTGTATGTTTCGTGCAATCCCGACACATTGGCGCGAGATTTATTAATATTTAGCGGGTATAATTATAATACAAATGAAATTTTTCCTGTTGACATGTTTCCCCGGACAGGACACGTTGAAACCGTAACTTTATTAAGGAGAAAGCAAGATGATAGTAAAAAAAATTGATATGCACGTACATACTTCCCTGAAAAAAAGTATTCCGCGTGCAGGCGGAGGGAATTTTACCACCGCCGATGAACTTTTGAAAATGTATGACCATTTGGGTATCGAAAAGGGCGTGCAGCTTCCCGATATCGGACCGGAATGTGCTTATGCCATCCAGACTAACGAAGAGGCAATGGATTTGACCGCGGCATATCCGGATAAATTCTATTGGTTCTGCAACATAGACCCGCGTTGGGGCGGGAACAGCCCCAATACTGATCTTTCGTATTTTATTGATTATTTTAAAGAACGCGGCGCGAAGGGCGTCGGCGAGATATGCGTCAATTTGTATTTTGACGATCCGCTGGTCGATAACCTTTTCCGCCATTGCGAGATGCGCGGTATGCCCGTTATATTCCATATCGGCCGGATGGGCAACGATTACGGTTTGGTAGATGACGCGGGGTTGAAACGTTTGGAACGGTCTCTTCAAAAATTCCCGAATTTGAAATTCCTCGGACATTCCCAAAAATTCTGGGCGGAAATCAGCGGCAACTGCACCGAAGAAAATCGCGGCGGATATCCGATCGGACCCGTGACCCCGGGAGGGCGGGTAGTTGAATTGATGCGTAATTATCCCAACTTATACGGAGATTTGTCTGCCGGAAGCGGTGAAAACGCGATAATGCGCGATTTTGAATTCGGCTGGAAGTTTTTAGAAGAGTTTCAAGACCGGTTATTTTTCGGCACAGATATTTGTGATCCCGGCAATAAATTGGTACTCTCTTTCCATTTAGACGACGCCGTCGAATCAGGTCATATTTCGCAGGAATGTTATAATAAAATTTGCCGTAAAAACGCCCTTGCGCTTTTAACATAAAAGAGAACTATTTCATGAAAATTTTATCAGTTATTTTACTTTGCGTTTTACTTTTTTCATTCGCGTCTTGTTCGCAAGATCCGCAAAATACTATTGAAACTTCAAATGAAACCAGGATTATTGAAGAAACTACGGATACTCCATCCGAATTTCAGACGTTAGACGTTAATTACGAAGGGTATCAATTCCGCATCTACGCGATCCATCCCGACGTATTGCTGCTGGACAGCGCGGTAGGGCTGATAAATGAGATCGCGCCGGAAGCAGAAACGGGCGAGCCTATCAACGACGCGGTATACAGACGCAACCGAAAAGTTGAAGAGTTGTACAACATCGAAATCGTTTCAACGTTCCACAACAGCCGCGACGCCGTCGTTCAGGCGGCGCGTAAAGCGATCCTTGCCGCTGAGGACGCGTACGACGTCGGATTCACTGTAGGCATCACAATGCCGACTATTCTTGCAAGCAAAGATTATACATACGACTTATTTACAATTCCGAATTTAGATTTAACAAGGAGCTGGTGGAACAAAAAAGCGATAGCGGAGTTTTCAATCGCGAACCAACTTCATATAACTACGGGCGACATCAGTATTTTCGACGCGATGAGTATCGACTGTTTTTACCGCAATAAATTCCTCGCGGATGACTACGGTCTTGAAAGCGCTTATGAACTTGTTTATCAAGGCAACTGGACATGGGATAAACTCATTGAGATGTGCCACGTAGTAGCTCGCGACCTTAACGGCGACGGCGTTATGAACGAATGGGATCAATACGGGATGTATACTGAATTCGCGGCCATCAGATACATGTTCCGCAGCTGCGGCGGGCGAATAGTTAAAAAAGACGCGGACGACATACCCTATCTCGCTGTAAATACGGATATTACGGTAAAAGTTATTGATTACGCGCTCGCGTCTTTTATGAATAAAGATATAGCGATGGTCTCACAGGATTATAAATTCAACAATTATTACGCAGATTCGATGATACCTAAATATATAGCCAATGAAGTATTATTTGCTCTCGGAGCAATTTATACCGCACTCGACTTGCGCAATATGGAATGTGATTTTGAGATACTTCCGTACCCGAAACTTAACGAACAACAGAGCGAATATTACGCGATGACGAGCCGTTCTTACGGTACGCATATACACATTCCGGCAACTTGCACGGATACCGGAAGGGTCGGCGCGGTGCTTGACGCGCTCGGTTATTATTCGCAGCAGTATATAAAACCGGCAGTATTTGATATAACGGTAACGGACAAGCTCATGCGCGACGAAGATTCCGTGCGGATGGTGGATTTAATGTTAGATACGCGCGAGTATGATATCGGAGAATACTATAACTGGGGCGATCTTATTAACGTTTTACTGTATTCGTCGTTATCCGCCAGACAAAATATATTCGCGTCAAATTACGCGAAAAATGAAGACAGAATAAAATCGGCAATGGAAAAAACTATAAGCGATATGTTAGAATAAAAAAATCAGACCACTTTTTAAGGAGATTTATATTAAAATGAAAAAATTCACAGCGATTTTATCAGCGGCAATTTTAGTTTTAAGCTTTATTTCATGCGGAACAAATTCTAATCCAAACAATGAAACCGATCCGAACAATAAAGAAACGGTTGAAACGACGGTTGCGCCGGAATTTATACCTTTAGAAGGCGCGAATTACGGCGGTTACGAATTCCGTATATTCGGCACTGCGGACAAATCTGTTATCCTGGGACAGTTTGGAGTCGGATTAATAAACGAAATCGCTCCGAAGGAAGAAACTGGCGAGATTATCAACGACGCTGTATTTATGCGCAACAGAGAAGTTGAGGAACTATACAACATCAAAATCAAACCTGTTTGTCCCGACGTTGACCGTAACGCGCTCGCTCAAGCTGCAATCAAGCCTATACTGGCAGGCGACGACGAGTACGATATGGCGCTTTATTTAGGTTCCAACCTCCCGATTATACTTGGAAGCAATGGTTACACATATGATTTGTTCACAGTTCCTAACTTGGATTTATCCAACAGCTGGTGGAATCAGGCTTCGATTAAATGGCTGTCGCTCGCAAAACAAATCCATATAGTCACAGGCGACATCAGCGTGTTCAGTATGGTCGGCGGTCCGTACCCTATTTTTCAGAACAAAGCGTTAGTTGACGACTACAAACTTGAAAACGCTTATGATCTCGTGCGGAACGGTACATGGACATGCGAGAAACTTATTGAGATGTGCCGCATAGTGGCGCACGACCTGAACGGCGACGGAATCATGGACGAAAACGATTTGTTCGGCGTTTCCGGCGAACACGTTTTTATACGCGCTATGGTTGAGGGAAGCGGCGAACGTTTTACGAAGAAAGACGCCGGCGATATTCCGTACCTCGCCGTCAATACGGAAAGAACGGTTCAAGCCCTCGAATACGCGATGAATTCGGTTTTAGATAAAAGTTTCGGATTGTATTGTAATGAATATCTACGCAAATTTCCGGATATCGGCGGATTTATAGTTTCTAAATTCACAAGCAACGAAATATTGTTCTCCTCTTATCCGCTGACTTTTACGTTTGAACTGCGCGATATGGAAGCTGACTTCGCGATACTGCCGTATCCGAAACTCGCGGAAAATCAAAGCGATTATTATACATCCGTTTCTACCTGGTACAGCTCGTTTGTATTTATTCCAGCAACTAATACCGATATTCCGAGAACCGGAGCGGTTGTCGAAGCGCTCGGATATTATTCGCAAAAATATGTAAGACCGCAGGCTATAGACGTTACGGTAACGAATAAACTAATACGCGACGACGATTCCGCGGATATGCTTAACATTATATTCAATACGCGCTCGTATGACCTCGCGATAATTTACGCTTGGGGCGGCTTTGTTGATAATATGTTATACAACTCCGTCAATACGCGGTCGAATACTTTCGCTTCAAATTACGCGAAACACGAAACTAATGTTATAACTGCGATGGAAAAAACTATTAACGATATACTGG
>WREN01000062.1 GCA_009779295.1 Oscillospiraceae bacterium
AAAGCCTTGCTACCGTTCCGCTTTCCCCGCAATCGATATTAATTTGGTTAGATTTTTTTGCCGGAGTTACAATTAATTTATCGGTTTCGATTTTTATTTCCGCTCCGAACGAAATCAATGCGTTTATCGCCGAACGCACATCGTCAGAAATGTAGTCCAGCAAAATTTCCGTTGGTTTATCCGATAAAGCTGAAGCGGTCAATATACGTTGTGCGTAAGATTTTGATGGAATTGCCTTGATTGTTCCGAATAATTTCGACGGTTCGATTCTTACATCCATTAACTTAACCCCTTTGCAAAAATATTTTCGAGTTCGTTAGTATTTACTTTTTTTAAATATGCCTTGCCAATTTTTTCAAGAAATACGAGCGTAATTTTTTCACCTTCACGTTTTTTATCTGTCAACGCTTTATACGCAAGTTCTTTCGCATTGTACGGACAATTTATATTGATATTGTACTTGTGAAATATTTTCATTAATCTATCATCTTTTTCCATAATCTTCATTCCCATCGCAACCGCGCGGCCGTGTGAAATTTTATAATCACTTAAGGCTTCAATAGCGTGACCCGCAGTATGCCCGAAATTTAAGAGCTGGCGTTCGTTCCGGTCGAATTCATCACGCTCAACGATTTCGCGTTTTATATTCACACAAATTCCTACAATATATTCAAATTTATCATATAAATATTCATTTAGCAGCATATTAAACAAATTTTCGCTGTATATACATCCATATTTGATAATTTCGCACAATCCGTCATTAAAAATTTCGCTCGGTAATGTTTTAAAAGTTTCCGGATCGCAAAAAACGCAGGTCGGTTGATGGAACGCGCCTATCAAATTTTTGCCAATATTCATATCGACTCCGGTTTTCCCTCCGACCGATGAATCTACCGCCGCCAATAACGTGGTAGGAATTTGCACATAAGAAATACCGCGTAAATAGATCGCTGCAGCAAATCCCGCCAGGTCACCGACTACTCCGCCGCCCAAAGCAATTACCAAACCGCTCCTGGTAATTCCCTGCTCCGCCATAAATATCAGTAATTTTTCAACCGTTCCGAGATTTTTTGAATGCTCTCCGTTCGGGAAAATAAATGTATCAACTTTAAATCCAACGCTTTCGTAGGATGTTTTTACCGTATCGCCGTAGAGATTATACACGACGTTGTCGCTTACAATCATGGCAGAACATGGATTTATTAATTCGGCGGTAAGTTCGCCGCAACGATTCAACAAACCATTTGCGATATGAATTTCATATGGTTTCGCCGTGTTTACTTTAATCGTTCTCATTTAAATTATCATCCGTTCGCCATCTTGGCATTTTTTCCTTCCACGAGAAGTTTTTTTAATTCCATTTCGTCATGCTTTTTCAACGCCGCGGAATATTCACCGAGCTGCGCAATAAGTAAATCGATTTCCGCAGTCAAATAATTTTTGTTTTCCAAAAATAATTCCGTCCACATGTTTTCGTTCAAATACGCAACCCGCGTCATATCTTTGTAGCTCCCTGCCGAAAACCCGACTTGCATCTTTGCGGAATCGCTTTTGATGTAAGCGTTCGCGACGATGTGGGCGAGCTGTGAAGTAAACGCTATGATTCGGTCGTGTTCATCAGCCGTCGTGATAGTGATTTTTAGAAATCCGATGCTCGTAAAAAACATTTCCGCGGCTTTGAGCGCAATTATATTCGTAAATTCGTCCTTGCACAAAATCATCGTCGCGCCGTCAAACAAATGAGCAAATGAATTCTCAAAACCTGATTTCTCAATGCCCATCATCGGGTGACCGCCTATGAAATATAACCCGCGTCCGTTGACAAATTCAGATAAACTTTTGCAGATATTGGATTTTACTCCGGCACAATCGATGATAATTGTGCCTTTTTTAAATTTATCGATGTTTTTTTTGACAAATTCGATCGTGTCATTCGGATATAACGCGACCAAAATGTTGTCGCATTTGCAAAATTCATCTTCTTTAATGATTTTGTCGATGGCGTTTTGCGCAATTGCTTGCGTAAGCACGTTTTCGTTAATATCATAACCGAAAACGGTGTTTCCGGTATTTGCCTTAATCGCGCGCGCCATCGAACCGCCGATAAGACCGAGACCGATAATTCCTATTGTTTTGTTCATTGTGTGTCAAACTCCTTTATAAGCGCAAGTAGTTGCGTAATTTCACGAGAAAGTTTATCGAACGCTTCCGGCGTGACGGATTGCTGCCCGTCGCAAAGCGCTGCCGACGGATGGTTGTGCACCTCGATTATCAATCCGTCCGTTCCGGCGGCGACCGCCGCCAGCGACATCGGATGCACGAACCGCGCGATTCCCGTTGCGTGGCTGGGATCGACTACGACCGGTAAATGCGAAAGTTCTTTAATTACAGGTATCGCGGAAAGGTCTAACGTGTTGCGCGTTGAAGTTTCGAACGTCCGGACGCCGCGTTCGCACAGTATAACTTCCTCGTTTCCGCCGGACATTATATATTCCGCGCTCATAAGCAGTTCCTGGATCGTGTTTGCTAAACCGCGTTTCAACAAAATCGGCTTTTTAATCATTCCGAGTTCTTTTAAAAGCGCAAAGTTTTGCATATTCCGCGCGCCGACTTGGATTATGTCAACTTCTTCGAATAACGGAAGCTGCGACAAATCCATAACTTCGCTGACGATCGGCAGTCCGGTTTCTTTTTTCGCTTCGAGCAGGAGTTCGATTCCTTCACCTTTCAATCCCTGAAACGCGTACGGCGAAGTACGCGGTTTGAACGCACCGCCGCGCAAAATATTCGCGCCGCTCTGCTTGACCGATTCCGCGATGGAACAGATTTGTTCTCGCGATTCGACTGAACACGGTCCGGCAATAAGCATGAAATTGCCGTCGCCGATTTTTGTTTCACCTACAGATATGACCGTATTTTTCGGATGAAACTTACGGTTCGCGCATTTATACGGTTCTTGTATACGTTTGACGTCCGCTACGATTTCGAGCGCCATTAAAAGGTCGATGTCAACGCATGAAGTATCGCCGATCAAACCCATGATGGTTGTATTTGTACCTTCGCTCATATGGATTCCGAGATTCATGTTCGTCAACCACGATTTCAAGTTTTCAAGCTGATCTTTATTCGCGTTTTGTTTTAAAACTACTATCATTTTTAATCTCCTTAAAATAATTAAAGGTCTGCGTTTGTGTTCGCAGACCAAATAAAAATCGTTTAAAATTTGACTTTTTACTTTAAACTTTTCTTACGCAAACACAATTAACCTTACTTAATGGGTAAGTAACGTAATAATAGTAATATATGTTTGCAAAAAACTTATTCATTTTGGTATCTCCAATTATTGTTTTTAATATCATATCACACGTTTTTCGATTTGTCAAGATTTTTTTATAAAAAGTGTTGACTTTTTTTACAATATGTGTTATACTAACCGATAATTTATTTGAAAGGACAATTTGCTGTGAACAATTTTAACAAATTTACAGCCAAACATAAGTCTGGATACCCGTATTGGTATCCCAGGCTTTAGTCCTTATTGATTTATTTATTTTTATTTAAACTTTAAGCGGCTGAAGAACGGACCCCCGTAATCTTTAGCCGTTATTTTAATTCCGGAGGTAACAAAAATGTTCGAGCCAATCAAAAACTATTATGAAAATTATGACGAAGACGGGCGGTTGACATCTCAGCATGGCTCGGTTGAATTCCTGACAACGATGCGGTATATCGAAAAGTATTTGAAATCCGGCGGCAAAATTTTAGAAATAGGCGCAGGTACCGGTCGGTATTCTCACGCTCTCGCTAAAAAAGGTTACAGCGTTGATGCTGTCGAATTAGCCGAACATAACATCGAAATCTTTAAACATAACACAGACTCCGGCGAAAACATCACCGTTACACAAGGAAACGCTATCTATTTGCGCGGGTTCGCGGACAATTTATATGACGTTACGTTGCTGCTTGGACCGATGTATCATCTCTTCACGAAAGAGGATAAACAAAAAGCGATCAGCGAAGCAATCCGCGTAACAAAACCGGGTGGTATTATATACGCAGCGTATTGCATATCAGATGTCAGCATTTTA
This sequence comes from Oscillospiraceae bacterium, assembly GCA_009779295.1. Lineage (GTDB taxonomy): Bacteria > Bacillota > Clostridia > Oscillospirales > CAG-272 > WREN01. The sequence continues at coordinate 4,092 of WREN01000062.1, forward strand.
GTCAGCGGATTCAAACGAAAAAGTTTCAGCGTAGCGGAATTTATCGAAAAAGGTTATATTGAAACGCAAACTTTTTCAGCGCGTTCGGACCCTTCGTTGGTTTTTGAGATTGTACGTAAAGAAAATATTGACGATTTGATGTCGACATTTTCCGTAACTCGGTTGCATTATGTTGCCGCCGACGGTTACGCTTATCACATGCGCGAAGAAATAAATTTAATGGACACGAAAGAATTCGATTTGTATTTGCAATACCATTTCGCAACTTGCGAACGCACGGATATGGTCGGTTTATCCGCACACACGCTTGATATATATAGAAAGGATTGAATTAAATGAACTTAAATAATGAAATTATTAAACTTATGAAAAAAGAAAATTGCAATATCGTCGGTTTTGCAGATTTACGCTGCCTTCCAAATGAGGCGCGGCAAAATTTCGATATTGCCACAAAAAATCGTAGCAACACTTTCCGGTATTGGTTGGATCGGTAAATGCGCCATGTTAGTAACTCATGAGGTAGGGTCTGCTTTACGGATGACGGTGGTTTTGACGAACGCACCGTTGAAATGCGGAACGCCTGTAACGAAATCAATGTGCGATCCGAATTGCACAATTTGCGTAAACATTTGCCCCGGCAAAGCATCGCTTGGCGGTTTGTGGGAAGTTGGCGTAGACAGAGATGAGTTTTTCAATGCTCACGCCTGTTATTCCGCAGCTCGCTCCAGAGCGAAAACATTGTTGGATATCGATGAAACTATGTGCGGTTTGTGTATATCAAACTGCCCGTTTACGAAAAGAGGTATTGGATATGAATAAAAATGTAACAATCAGACGTGCTGAAATCAAAGACATTTTTGAAATCACAAAAATTTTATCGCAGATAGCGGAATTACATCACCAAGGTCGACCGGATATTTTCAAATCCGGCACGCAAAAATATAATAAGGAAGAATTTGAAAATATTTTAAACGATCCAAACCGTCCGGTTTTTGTGGCGGTTGACGAAAATGACACCGTGTTGGGATATTGTTTCTGCATGGTAGTTCAATATGCAAAACATGCAGTTTTCAACGATTACAGTTCTTTATACATCGACGACTTTTGCGTTTATGAAAGTTACCGCGGACAAGGCATCGGCAAGAAAATCTTCATGGAAGTTAAAGAATATGCGAAACAAATCGGCGTTTATAACATCGACCTAAACGTTTGGGAATTCAATGAAAGTGCAAGAAAATTTTACGAAAATTGCGGATTTGTGACGCAAAGACGCAGAATGGAGATGATTTTATGAATATCAGAATCGAAAAAGCAACTATTGATGACGCGGAAATTCTTACAGAGATCCAGAAACAGGCGTTCGAGCCGTTGTATCGGATATATCATGATGAAGGAAATCCATATCTTCGAGGAGTCGATGAATTAAAATATCAAATTGAACACGGTACACGCGAAGTTTACAAAATTCTCGCGGACGATATTATATGCGGCGGAATTACGATTCGCGATAAAGGTAACGGCGAATATTATCTGAATCGGATTTATATTTCGCCGCAATTTCAAAGTAAAGGTATCGGCAAAACGGCGATAGGAATCTGCGAGCAAAATTATCCGGACGCGAAACGTTGGACTGTTGACTTCCCTGCTGATTTAATTGCGAATCGAAAATGCTACGAAGCAAACGGTTATTATGATACCGGTAAACGCGAAATAATCAACGATAAGCTCACGCTTGCGTTCTACGAAAAAGCTGTCAACGGAATATTCGAGCTTAGTCAATCACAATTTGAATACGCAAAAAATGTAATTCGCGCAAGTTTTACCACAATAACGCAACAATTAAATATAACTGAGCAGAATTGTCCGACGCATACGGCGTTTGTTACAACGGTTGAACGATTGCAGAATCATTACAATTGGGGTTGGTTGATGTTCGCTTTGTTCGAAAATACAAAATTGGTCGGTTACGTTTCCATTTCAAACGAAGGAAACGATATATATGAATTACATAACCTATCTGTTTTGCCTGAATACCGCCACAAAGGTTACGGCAGACAATTGCTTGATTTTTGTAAATCAAAATGCAAATACATCAAGCTCAGCATGATCGAGAAAAATACTGTGCTGAAAAATTGGTACACCGCAAACGGTTTCGTTCATATTGGTACGAAAAAATTTGAACATTTGCCGTTTACAACCGGATATATGGAATGGAAATTGGAGGAAAAATTATGAAACACGCAGGAACGCAAACGCTAAAAACAACCCGATTGACCTTACGGCGAATCGAATTAGACGACGCTGAAATGATGTTTGCAAACTGGGCGAACGATGATGAGGTCACGCATTACTTGCGCTGGCAAACACACCAAACCGTGGAAGATACGAAAGCGGTTATACAAAACTGGTTTGAAGGGTATAGGGATGATTCCAAATACCATTGGGGAATTTGCCTCAATAATGGCGAAATTATTGGATCTTTAGGAATATTTAATATTAATGAATACGATTCACACGCTGAAATCGGTTATTGCATAGGCCGAAAATGGTGGGGGCAGGGTTATACCAGTGAAGCGGCGCGGGCGGTAATCGATTATATGTTCGCGAACACCGATATCGAGCGGATTGAGACATATCATTCGGTTTTGAACCCTGCGTCCGGTAGAGTGATGGCAAAAGCCGGTATGCGTTACGAGGGTTTTGCTCGTCACAAATACCGCAACCGCGACGGGTATCAGGATTGTAATATGTATGGGATTATTCGGGAGGATTGGTTTGACTTTTCAAAATAATTGTGTTATAATAAATTTTGAGGTGTAAATTTATGAAAAGGATTATATTTTTAACAGTATTACTATTAATTTTTATATCATGTTCTGAAAACAATCCAGCCAAAAATGAAACTTTAACCCCCGAAACACAATCGTTAAAACCCGAAACAACAAAATTATTGCCTGATTTGCCGGATGTTAGTTTTAATAATACGGATTTTGTATTTTTATTAACAAGTTGGTGGCCGTCGACTTCTAATTTGATCGCGTTTCCGTATGTTGTAAGTGAAACATTGAACGGCGAAATCGTCAATGACGCCGTTTATATGCGAAACACTTTGATTAGCGAAAAATACGGCGTAAATATTAAAGAAATCGACCTAACAGGTCAGGATTCGGGCGGAGGCGGAATCGGTTATCAGCGAATTTCCAAAGGTTATATGGCGGGCGACCACGAATATGACGCGGGGTTCATCGGCACATATGATGTTTGTACCTTAGCCCGCGACGGTTATTTGCATGATCTGCTTGAATTGCCGCATATTGATCTTGACAAACCGTGGTGGGATGCACGCGTTAAGCGTGATTTACTCATCGGTAACAAGATGTATTTCACGAATGGCGACATCAACATCCAAAACAACGAATGTACTTACGCAATTCTTTTCAACAAACGGCTTATAAACGATTATAAATTGGAGATTCCTTACGAACTTGTTTTAAACAATAAATGGACTATCGATAAATTCTTGTCGATGGCAAAAGGTGTTTCTCAGGATTTGAACGGCGACGGTAAATGGGATGAAAACGATCAATATGGCATTTTAGTTTGGCAGGACAGCGTGTACGGTATGATCGTGGCTGCGGGTGAAAAAATCGCGACGGTTATCGACGGTAAAATTGAACTTACTCTCTACAACGAAAACACCGTTTCCACACTTACAAAATATATGGATTTTTTGAAGGATGAAACATATTCGCTTAATATAAGAACTCTAAACAGCGGTGAGGTTAATATGTTTGCGAACAATCAGGCTCTGTTTCATACGCGTTACATTTCTACAATTAAACTCTTGCGTGATATGGAAACTGATTTCGGAATACTTCCCTACCCAAAATTGTACGAAACTCAAAGCAGTTATTATTCTAATATTCACGGATACGGAGATTCTTTTGTCTGCATACCCAAAACAGCCGCTAATCCTGAAATGTCGGCAATCATACTCGAAGCTCTCGCGGCGGAATCGATGTACAACATCACGCCGGCATATTACGACGTGACGCTGACAGGTAAGTTTTTCAGAGACGACGAAAGCCGCGAAATGCTCGATATAATATTCTCAACGCGCGGCTACGATGTAGGTTTATTCTATCAAGTAGGCGGTTATACTTCAACTCTGCTTGAAATGTTAAATAGTTTAAGAAACGATTTTACTTCGGTGTATCAAAAAGATGAAGCCAAAGCGTTGCAGCAGATTGATACTATTAATCAGGCGTTCAGCGAGAATAATTAGAGTAACGATTTATGCAACGTATAAAATCATAATGCGTGTCTTTTTAGCAATGTTTCAACCGCGATGAAACGTGGATTTTCGCGGATAAAATCATAATTTGGTTTTGAGATTTTTTCCAATATCCATTTTGAATGTCTGTCATCCGGCGATTCTTTCCAGTAACCGCCGGTTTTCATACCTTTGAACAATATTGAGTTATACTGCCCTTCCTGATCGTAAGTGTCGAACATAACGGCGTATTTCGCAACAAGCTCAAGCTGTGTCAAAGAATTTTCCGTATCATTACGGTTTGCGTATATTTTCAGCATTTCCGAATGAGCAATCCTTATAGATTGCGAATGATAACAATAGTTTCCGTCCTCAAAAACGGTTTCCATTATCGTGAGGACTTTTTGGCATAATATTAATTTTTCGTCGTCGTCATGTTTTTGATCCGTCAAATCAAGAATATTACACACTAGCAGAGAATTTAAAGCCATTATATTAATCTTCAACTGGTCGGTTAATTTATTTCCCGTATAAACCTGTGTAAGCAGTTCGTTGCCCGTGTGCTGATAAATCGGCAGGGATTTAGCTAATCGTTCGGCTTCTTCAAGCCTGCCGGCTTTAAGATATTCATAACAGGCTAATTCAATCGCGTCCATACCTATTTCATTATCGTCAATAACCTTTTGGCATAAAAAAATGATTTCACGAAGCGTTAATCCGTCATCCCATTCGTATACATTTTTAAACCCGTATGCAAGGGTACTTTTAAGTCTGTAACTGTCGGGATATTCTTCAAGTCCTTTTTTGATTTTATCAAAAGCTCTTTCGCGGTAGCCGTCAAACGAGTCATGCAATGCGGACATATATATTTCCTCAATTCTCTTTTCTTTCAAATCCACATTTATTCCGAGAATGACGTCCGCGCTGACTTTAAAAATATTAGCGAGTATTGGTAATTGGGATATATCCGGCGCGGTTTTGCCGCACTCCCACTGCGAAACCGCCGAAACTGAAATGTTGAGATACTCCGCAAGCTGTTCCTGAGTTATGCAGCGCTCGCGGCGTAACTTTTTGATGTTTATACCGATGTTCATTTTTCTCTACCTCCATAAATTTTTGGTTGTACTAATTATAGCACAACCAAAAAATTTCACAAGAGAGTATTTAACGATTTAAAATTAAGTGGTACTTAAATCCTACCGTGCGTCATCATTACCAACAACGGTGGAATGTACATGTAACTGCCTTCGATTCGGTAGTCCGAATTGTTCGGACCGATTTGAATCGGCAGTTTATCAAGCGCGGCGTCAACTTCGCTGACAGGCAATCCGCACTTCTCCGCGATTTCTTCAATCGTTACCCACAAATCGAAATCGTTCGCGGTAAGGTTGAACAATACGA